>NZ_WXYH01000129.1:0-5588 GCF_009872365.1 Rhodococcus sp. T7 | reverse complement strand
GCCCGGAACACCTTCGCCTCGAACACCGGCGCCGGCAACGCCTTCCGATCCAACTTGCCCGACGCATTCAGCGGCAACTCCCCCAACACCACAAACGCCGACGGCACCATGTACGACGGCAAACGCCCCGCCACCGACACACGCAACCGATCCGCCTCGATCGAACCACCCGGCACCGGAACCACATACGCCACCAACTGATCCCCGGCACGCCCATCACCGCGCACCACCACCACAGCCTGCGACACCGCACCGTCCACCAGCAAAGCGGACTCGATCTCCCCCAACTCAATCCGCTGCCCACGGAACTTCACCTGAAAGTCAGTACGACCGATGTACTCGAGCACCCCATCGGGACGCCAGGCAACCAGATCACCCGTGCGGTACATACGCTCACCCGAACCACCGAACGGACTCGCCACAAACCGGTCCGACGTCAGATCCGGCCGCGACACATACCCCCGCGCCAACTGCACACCCGCCAGATACAACTCACCCGGAACACCCACCGGCACCGGACGCAACCGCCCATCAAGGACGAACACCTGCGAATTCCACACCGGCACACCGATCGGCACACCGCTCGACTCGGCACCGTCGACCCGGTGATACGTGATGCTGACTGCCGCCTCCGTCGGACCGTACAAGTTGTGCAACCCAGCACCACTGACCGCAGTGAAACCACGCGCGGTTTCCACCGGCAACGCCTCACCGATCACGAACACATGCCGCAACGAAGACAACGCCTCCTCCGCGACCGCCGACACGAACACCGTCAACATCGACGGCACAAAATCCGTCACCGTCACCTGATGCTCGACAATCGTATCCGCCAAATACGCGGGATCCCGGTGACCATCAGGTGTCGCCACCACCAACCGCGCACCCGAGATCAACGAAACGAAGAAACCCCACAACGACACATCGAACGTCGTCGCCGTCTTCTGCAAATACACATCCGACTCGTCGATGCCGTACTCCGACTGCATCCACAGCACCTGGTTGACAATCGCCTCATGGCTGACCGCCACCCCCTTGGGACGGCCCGTCGACCCCGACGTGAATATCACATACGCAGAGTTCGACGCCCGCAACGGCGACACCCGATCCGCATCCGTGACCGGCGCACCCGAGAATCCCGACACATCCACCGTGTCAACACAGATCACAGACCCCTGCCCCGGCACCTCGAACCCATCACGCTCCGTCGTCAACACACACACCGGAGCCGCCGTATCCAAAATATGAAGGATCCGCTCGCTCGGATGATCAGGATCGATCGGAACATACGCACCACCGGCTTTCGCGATCGCGTACATACCGACGACAAGATCAATCGACCGCCGAATCCCCAAGCCCACCAACGACTCCGAACCCACACCCTGGGCGATAAGAAGCCGCGCAAGACGATTCACCCGAACATCGAACTCACCGAAAGTGAGCTGCTCACCCTCGAACACCACCGCCACCGCACCCGGCGTCCGCGCCACCTGCGCATCGAACAACGACACCAACGTCGCACCGGGAACTTCGCGGGCGGAGCCATTCCCTGAACTGAGGAGGCGAGTCACCTCTTCTGCACCGAGTAGATCGATGTCGCCGACCGGCAGCGATGAATCGCTCACTACCGCGTCGAGGATTCGTCGGAATCGTTCCGCGAAATCATTGACCGTCGACTCGTCGAACAAATCCGTCGCATAGCTGAACTCTGCTTCGATCAGCTCAGGCTCACCGCCACTGCCATGACGATCGACCATTGTCAGCTGAAGATCCGTCTTTGCGAGTTTCGTGTCGAAGTCGACGCCGCTCACTTCCAGTCCGGGGAGTGCGATACTGGTCTCCGCCAGGTTCTGGAACGATAGACCGATCTGGAATAGCGGATTGCGCGCTGTTGACCGTGGTGGATTGAGTACCTCGACCAACCGCTCGAACGGCACATCCGCGTGGCCGAACGCACCCAGATCGACTTCACGCACGTGGCCGAGCATATCGGCGAATGTGTCACCCGAATCGACTCGAGTTCGCAGCACCAGTGTATTGACGAACATGCCGATCAGGTCGTCGACTGCTTGTTCGCCACGGCCGGCGATGGGAGTGCCCACCGCAATGTCGCTTGTCCCAGACAACCGCGCCAGCAGTACTGCCAACGCCGAATGTATCACCATGAACAACGTCGAGTTGTTACGGTGCGCCAGATCCAGTAATGCCCGACGCGTGTGCGCGTCAAGTGTGAACTGCACTGATTTGCCGCGGAAAGACTGGGTCGCCGGACGCGGTCGATCTGCAGGCAAGTCCAACTGATCCGGCAGATCCGACAGTGCCGCCTGCCAATAGCCGACCTGTTGGGTGATCAGTGAATCAGCATCGTCTTCGGTGCCAAGCAGCTCACGCTGCCACAGACTGTAATCGGCGTACTGAACAGGAAGGGGCGCCCATTGCGGTAAATCACCGTTCAGCCGCGCTGTATACGCCACCATCACATCACGCGTCAACGGTCCCATGGAGTAGCCGTCAGCACTTACGTGGTGGACTACGAATACCAACACATGCTCGGTGTGCGTTATGCGGAGCAATGCAGCCCGCACCGGCACTTCACCGGTGACGTCGAAGCCCTTCGACACGAGTTCGATGACGCGCGCATGTACAGCATCGCCCTCGACCGGTACCGGAGTCAGGTCAGGAACAACGCGTGCAACCGGCATGACGACCTGAACGGGACGCCCAGAGGAAACCGGATACACGGTACGCAAGACTTCATGACGTTCCATGACATCCGCGACCGCGGCCTGCAAAGCAGGCACATCCAGCAACCCGGACAACCGAATCGCCACTGGGATGTTATCTACGGCAGAAGTGGTGTCGAACTGGTTGAGGAACCAGTACCGCTGCTGGGCCATTGACAACGGCACCTGTTTCGGGCGCTGCCGCGCCACCAACGGCCTACGGCCACCGACACCCGCGTGCTCCTCCACCCGCGCCGCCAGAGAATGCACCGACGACGCCTCGAACAACGTCCGCACGGGCACCGCGGTGTCGAGCGCCGCACCCAAATGGGAGGCCGCCTGCATCGCGATCAGCGAATTTCCACCCAACTCGAAGAAATCATCATCAAGGCCAACCCTCTCGACCCCGAGAACCTTGGCGAACACCCTCGCCACGATCTCTTCGATCGGCGTCTGCGGCGCCCGATACACCTTCGCCTCGAGCACTGGCTCCGGCAACGCCTTGAGATCCACCTTGCCACTCGAATTCAGCGGTAAGCCATTGAGAACCACGAATGCCGACGGCACCATATATGCCGGCAAGGACCGCCCGACAAACTCCGACAACTCCACCGTATCGATCGAATGCCCATGTACAGGAACGACATACGTTGCCAGTCCAGTAGCGCCCGACGGCAGCTCTTGGCCGACCGTGATCGAGAAGTCCACACTCGGATGCGCCGCCATCACGGTATCGATCTCACCGAGCTCGATCCGGAAACCGCGCACCTTCACCTGGAAATCCGAGCGTCCCACATACTCGAGATTCATTCCTGAGGTCCACCGCACGACATCGCCAGTGCGATACAACCGGGAGCCCGCCTCACCGAAGGGATTCGCGACAAACCGCTCAGCAGTCAATCCTGGACGCCCGCGATAGCCACGAGCCAACGCGTCACCGGCGAGATACAACTCACCAGCCACACCCGTCGGCACCGGATTCAGCCGCGAATCCAACACTGCCGCAAAAGTCCCTGCGACCGGTGCCCCAATTGTCACCGGCGCGCCCGCGGTCAGCTCACCAAAGGTGGAGATGATGGTCGTTTCGGTGGGACCATACCCATTGACATATTTGCGGCCTGGAGCCCACCGGGCGACCAACTCAGGCGTCGACGCATCACCACCAACCGACACCACCGCCAGGTCGTCCAATTCAGTCGGATCAACCGACCCCAACACCGCCGGCGTGATGATCGCGTGCGTCACCCTCTCCTCGGCAAGCAACTGCGCCAACTCTGCGCCACCGAGAACCGATGGTGGCACAACCACCAAACTCGCACCCCGCGAGAACGCCACCATCCACTCGAGCACCGACGGATCGAAACTCGGAACACATATGTGCAAGAAGCGCGACGCGGCATCCACCCCGTACAACTCGACCGCGTCAGCCAGCAACGCATTCAAACCACCGTGCGTGACCGCCACGCCCTTCGGGCGTCCCGTCGAGCCTGACGTATAGATCACATACGCCACATTCTCCGTCCTGACAGGCAAAAGCCGATCCGCATCGGTCAGCGGTGCCGCTGACCTTGACGCGATGCGCGCGCCGAACTCGGCATCATCGAGAACGAGCCACTCCGTGTCCTCAGGCATGTCGCCCGCGAACACCGAAGCAGTCAGACCGACGACAGCACCGGCATCGGAGAGCACATACCGCATCCGATCCACCGGAAGTGTCGGATCGAGCGGCACGTACGCAGCACCCGTCTTCGCGACCGCCCATACCGCGAGAACCATCTCGTACGAGCGCTGAAAGGACAATGCCACGCACTGTTCCGAACCGGTGCCGCGTGCGATCAACAGTCGGGCCAACCGCGACGACTGCTCGTCGAGTTCCCGGTACGAGACCGACCGACCATCGAACCGCACCGCCACCGCATCCGGATCCACCGCAACCGCCGCAGTCAAAATCTCCGACAACGTCCGCGCAGCCGGGACACCCTCACCATGAACATGCGTCAACTGCGCACGCTCGTCCCCCGACAACAGCTCGATGTCCCCCACCGGCACCGCAGAATCCACCGTCACCGCCTCGAGGACCCGCACAAACCGATCCGCGAACCCCACCACCGTCGACTCATCGAACAAATCCGTCGCATACGTGAACTGCACCGACAACCCCGCCGACACACCCTGCTCGTCGACCGACTCGATGACCGTCACCTGCAAATCGAACTTCGCCACCGCCGCATCGAACTCCACACCCGAAATCGACAACCCCGGCAACTCGAACGTGCTCTGACCCACGTTCTGGAACGCCAACGCCACCTGGAACAACGGATGCCGCGCTGTCGATCGGACCGGATCAAGCACCTCCACCAACCGCTCGAACGGCACATCACTGTGCCCGAACGCAGCCACATCCACCTCACGCGTACGCCCCAACAACTCCGTGAACGACACACCCGGATCAACCTCGGTCCGCAACACCACCGTGTTCACGAACATCCCGACCAACTCGTCGAGCGCCTCCTCACCACGCCCCGCCACCGGCGTCCCCACCGCAACATCCCCGGTCCCCGACAACCGCGACAACAACACCGCCAACGCCGCATGCACCACCATGAACAACGTCGCATTACTCTCCCGCGCAAGCACATTCAAGGCCCGATGCACATCAGCACCGACCGCAAACGAATAACTCGCACCCCGATTCGACGCCACCACCGGACGCGGCCGATCCACCGGCAAATCCAACTGATCCGGCAACCCCGCCAAAGCATCCGTCCAGAACAACTCCTGCTGCGCAATCAACGACGCCGGATCATCCTCCGACCCCAACACCTCACGCTGCCACAACGCAAAATCCGCATACTGCACCTCGAG
>NZ_WXYH01000128.1:0-5590 GCF_009872365.1 Rhodococcus sp. T7 | reverse complement strand
TTGACGCCGCTCCTCGCCCTCCTCGACACCATCCTCGACGCCCTCGAACGCGTCGTCGGACTGTAGAACCCACCCCCGACCCCACACATCCGCCGAACCGCCACCCGCGCCGCGAGAAAGGACCCTCCCCGTGACCATCACCGCCCCCGGCTGCACCCGCACCGCCCACCCGGAAGAGCGACCGATCTCGCGGCTGCGCACCGGGGCGACGATCGGATGTGCGGCCGCGGCATCGGCGGCCGCCCCGGCGGTGCTGGTGACCGGGTCGGCGACCATCGGCGCCCTGACCGCGTTCACGACCCTCACCGCCGTCGCCGCGGCGACCGTGATGATCTGACCGCAACCCTTCTCCGGCGCAATCGCATTCATCGACCTGCCGACAGGACTCCGATACATGCGCATCACGACGACCGAGGCAATAACCAATCCCCGCACCGCATCCCGTGGCGGGTCGATCAGCACCGAGGAGATCAGGGCCCGCATCGAGGCGATGCTCGCCGACGATCGCGACGACCCGCAGCACCCCACGCGCTGAACCCCCGCAACCGACCCCCATCGGCATACCCGAAAGGACACCGACATGAACAACAAGGCGCAGTTGCTGCTGTTGCTCGCCGGAGCCGTCGGCGGCACCGCCGTCCTGCAGGCCGTTCTCGGGCGGACCGGGACACGCCGCACCCGCGGAGCACCCTTCCACCCGAACGGCTGACACCGACATGGGGCGGTCACCCGGCCGCGGGCAGCGGCGTCGAATCGTGCAGCTTGTCGCCAAGGGTTGTGGGCAGGGTGGTAGGGGCTCGTCGGCACGATGTCGCCGCCGCCATGTACGGGGAATCCTTCGCGCACAGCGTCTCGGCCAAGCCCTCGCGCGCACCGTCGCCGTGGCGGATCAGGATCACTGTCCCCTCCCTCCAAGGCGCGTGATACCGCCTTGATTGAACCCGGCCGCAGTGGGTATGCGGGCAGTGCCCCGCGCCAGTCTCACACCTGGGCCGCCGCGCCGCGCGGTGTCGATCGCCTGACGATCACCTCACCCGCACCCGGCGACCGAGCGAGCGGCGGTGACACCGACGTAGCGACACAGCAGGATCGATCTCATGACCACACACACGCACCTCACCACCGACCACGAGGAAATCCGTCGGTGGACCCAGGCCCATCACGGCGCCCCCGCCCGGGTCCCCCACACCACCGGCGGCGACGTGCTCCGAATCGACGTGCACGGAGTCGACTCGGGTCTCGAACACCTCTCCTGGACGGAATGGTTCGCCGCCTTCGACCGGCAGGGCCTGGCCCTCAGTTATCCGGATCCGCACCTACCGGGTGGGATCAGCGCCTGGTTCGAACTCGTACCCCGACCCCGCACCACCGGCCGCCCGTAGCCCCCACCAGGGCGCGGCCCGTAGTGATCGCGGCGCACACCCCTGCCGTTTCCCGACAAACCGATGGTGTCGATGAGCATGGGTCGGAGGGCGGCGGTCGTGAACGCGCGTGCGGAATCGGTGGGGCCGTTGGCCGGAGCGGATCTGGGCGCCGCCGACGAGATCTTCCGCCTCGCGTTCGGGACCTTCCTCGGCGTCCCCCGACCCGGCGTCGACATTCGGCACGATCGAAACCGGCACCGACAGACATCGACGTCGAGGCGTCCGGCCGGGACACACCACCAAACCAGAACGCCCAGCTCACCGCTTCGGGGTGGAGCCACTTCGAGCCGTCACACCTCACGAGTAGGGGTCGGCTTGGGGGCCAACTCGAGCCCCGACAAGGTGGGGGCCAGATCGAGGGTTCCGGCCCACTTTCTGTGATGATCCATTGTGTCCGCGTGTCGCTCCGACGAGACGTCGAATCCGCGCAAGATGATCAAGAAAGCCGGGGAGCGGGTCCACACCACGGACCAAAACGCCCACGACGGCCATCGCGGCGAGCCCCCAGAGGACACGGGCGAGGGCAGTGCGTCCTTGCACCAGGCCGGCCGAGCCGCCGACGACCAGCAGGGCGCCGATCCAGAGAATCCACATCGCGATCAGGCCTTCCTGATGGCGGCACAGCGGTCGGACATGGACTGATGAACAGTCGCGTGTGCCCCGCATGTCGGCGCTACGGCGTCGAGGCCGATCAGTTCGAGGAACTACAGGGCTCTGGTGCCGTCGGGAGATCGAGGCCATCGGGTCGGGGACCGGTTCGGTCCGGGCGGTGTCACATGCTGTCGAAGATGCGATGTTCGGGGACACCGGCGGACTGCGCCGCGGTGACGGCGTCGAGGAGGTCGTCGGTCAGTTGCTCGAAGGTGGCGGATCGG
Source organism: Rhodococcus sp. T7 (assembly GCF_009872365.1). NCBI lineage: Bacteria > Bacillati > Actinomycetota > Actinomycetes > Mycobacteriales > Nocardiaceae > Rhodococcus > Rhodococcus sp. T7. Next base: position 3,291 of record NZ_WXYH01000128.1, on the reverse strand, counting down.
ACCCGCTCCGGGGGCCGGTCGCTCGGGTGAGTGGTCAGGAAACTGTCCAGCAGGGCGCAGGTGTCGCGGACCCGCTCGAGCGCCCGGCGTTGCTCGTCGTTCACCGGCCGTCCGGCCGGCGGCCGACGACCCGCGTCGGCTCTTCGTGCGGTGCCCGGGGCGGGCAGGCGTGGTCGACCGCCGTCAGCAGGTTCTGGGTGAGGCGGTGGTAGGTGGTGAGCCACCGGTCGTCGACGGGTTCGTCGCGCAGATACGCCGTCAGGGCCGCGGTGTTGTCGCCGGTATCCAACCAGCGGCGCAGGTCGGTGGTGCGGTCCTGGACGCGGCGCAACAAGGTGGGGGGTGAAACGGGCATCGGGTCTCCTCCGGTTCGGACTTCCCTTCGGCGAGAATGGATTCGACGTTGCCCGCGGGTTTCCCGGCAACGCGTGCTTCCGCCAGGCCATTGTGACCGATGCCGGTGCCCGGTGCCGGTGTTTCCGGGTACCGGGCCATCGGCAGGCCACGCGGCCGCGAGCACACGGTCACCGATCCGGTCGTGGCTCGAACGGCACCGGTGGACAGTCCGCCCGGATCCGCTGTGCCCCAACCACTCCTGGCATCTGGGTCTCACGGGCGTGACGTTCGCCCGTCCGAGCGGGGCTTCGGCACCGCCCGCGCCCCGCATCGTGAGGGCGGAAGAAATACCAGGGAATGGAGGCGGATTGCGGCGGCCATGCGGTGAGACGAGCGACAAATCCGCAGGTCGCAAAGTTTCCGGAAATGACATCGGCGACGAGACCGTATGGTTCGAATTCGAATTCGTGGCCAAATCGCATCCGCGATGGCCATTCGTATTGGCGGTCGGCGATCTGCCCACCGTCAAAGTCGCCGGTGTCGCGGCGGCGGAGCGCCGTGGTGGTGATCTCGTAGGTGAGCAGTTGTCGTCCGGCGGTGGATCGAGGATCGGGACGAGGGCCCCGATCCCGGTCTGCAGCACCCGCCGGAGCCCGGCGACGCCGTAGCGGTGCGGTGCGGGGCGCCGGCGATCTGCCCGAACGCCAGCCGCAAACCGTCACTGATCTGCTCGATCAGGACATCGGCACACCTACGCGAGCTTGTGTGTGGCTGCCGGTATCTCACCACTGCACATTTCGCGGTTGGGTTGGTGCGGCGGCACCGAGTCCGGCGGCGCCGCGATCCCGGCGCCGGGGGGAGACCTCGGGCGGTGTTGGCGTCTTCGTGCCCAATCAGGCATCCGACGTCGGGTCACCGAGTCCACCATCACCATCGGCAGCATCATCGCCGAGAACGGCGTACTCGGCGATGCGTCCGCACCCGCGGCGCGCGGGCTGCGGGCGCGGCTCAGCCTTGGAAGCCAGACTTCGCCCCGGACCCACACGTCCTTCGTCTCAACCTGATGATCGCCCAGGCCTGACACAGAACGACGACCAGCAGGAGGCCGAGAACGGCCAGCGGCCACGCCGCCAGGGTGCCGTGGCCCGGAACTGTATCGAGTTGATGGATGTAGATGTCCCCCGCGATGTTGCTCCCGTCGAAGATGCAAGTCCATTCGGGATCTCGTCCTGGCAGGACCCTGGGCTCGACGCCACAGGTGAATCCCGCCTCACGAAGCAGATCACGCACGATCTCGGGATGTTCGGTCCAGATGTCAGGCAACTTCCTTCCCCTTATCTGTGTTGAGGACCCCCGTAAAGGTCAGAGTCCGTATGGTCAATTTCTCGTTGTTGGCGCGTCGTCACCCCTGCTTGGCCCGCGTCAACGCGTTCGAGATTGCCTTCCCGCCGACGCCACCTTGTCCGCCGCGAACCCCAACCACGGCCGGCGATGCGGGGTGTCAACCAGCTGGAATGCGAAGCTGTCCTCGGTGTCGGGGAAGCGGAACGCGAGAGCCTGCGCGTCCAACAGGGCGAACCACTGGTTCCAGGAGATGTGCGCGAGACCCGATCCCGGGCCCAGCCCGGTGAAGTCGATCCGCAGCACTGCCGCCGCCGCCTCGGGGTGGGTCGGGGGGTTCGACAGTATCGCCGGCGCCCCGTGATGGTGCTGGATCCAGCAGCGGATCAATTCGTGATCGGTGCTGGGCTCGAGGTGATTCTTGTGTGTGGTCATGACGGCTGCTCTTCCGGTGAGATTCGCGGTACCCGGCATCGCCACGGTCGCGAACCCTCGGTGTGTTCTCTAACGGTCGCCGGGTGTCGTCCTTCATTCTGCTCCGCGGCCACCGTGGATCGGCCACGTCGGTGGGAGGTAGTCGAATCCCGTCCCGGGATGTCCTGGTTCGTCACCCGGCGGGTGTGCCCAGTGTGCGACCGCCGCCGGCGGGGTATGCGGTGAACATGGGGCCGGACGTTGTCGGTGGTGTGGCCCAACCGGAGGCGCGGTTGGCCGGTCATCTGGTGCAGTTACTCGGGGACAAAGACATGTCGGGGCTGTCGGTGGAGGTGGCGCCGCTGGTTCGGGCGCCGGGACCGGGGTCGCCGGCCGGGGTGTTGTACACGGGGGTGCTGCGGTGGCTGGTCGGCGCGATCGCCGAGGTGGTCGTCGCCCGGTTGGGTGTCCCGGAGGAGGGGGAGTCGTTCGAGTTCAGGGTGCGCAGCACCCACGGGCGGCGGTTGGGGGTGGACGAGTTGCCCGACTCCGGGGGCCGGGTGTTGCGGTCGGTGAATGCGTTGCTCGCCGACGACCGGCCCGCGGCCCGGGCGCAGCTCGCGGCGGCGGCACGGGAACCGGATCCGGTGGTGCGGGCCGAAACTTTGGTCGCGGCGTTGGTGTGGGTGGATGCGCTGCTCGATGCGCGGACACCGGCGTTTCCGGATCCGCCGCCCCGCTGACCACCCGCGACGGGGTTATCCCGCCCGCGGATCGGATGCCGGTCGCGTGTGCGGTGGCCGTTGCCGGTGTGGTGCCGGTGGGGGGTCGGGTATCCGATGCCGGCGGAGGCTGTCGGACATCACACGTTGCCACCAGAGGTCGAGGGGGCTGGGGTCCGGCCATCGGATCGGATCGTCGTCCGGATCTGCTCCGGGTTGTGGTGCGGTCCGGTCCTCTCCGGTAGGGCACACTGTGCACGCCTTTCGGTCGCGGCGCCCGCCGCGCGGGGCACACTCCCCCTGGTGGTGGACGCTACCCCCCGTTCCGGGACGGCATCAGCATTTCCTCCTGGGCCTTCGGGGCCGGCATCTGGTGACCACCGGGCTCGGCGCCGGGTAGCTGTTGAGCGTCTCTGCATATGACGACCACGGGGCCACCAACCGTCACCCGTGATGCAGATGGGTTCCGGGCAGAGGG
>NZ_WXYH01000127.1:0-5659 GCF_009872365.1 Rhodococcus sp. T7 | reverse complement strand
AATGATGCGAGGCTTCGCCGTTGTCGGGGGTGCCCGGGGGAATTCCCACCTACTTGAGCGTCTGTCCGGCGTCGACCTTGAGCTCGAGGCCGGTCACGTAGCGCGCCTCGTCCGACGCGAGGAACGCGACCGCGTTCGCGATGTCCTCGGGCTCCACCCACGGCACGTCCATGACGGGGATGGTGGCGAACCGGTCGGCCACGCTGTCTGGAGTGCGTTCCGACTCGGGGATGTCGGGCGCGAACAACGCGTACGTCGGCGCATTGTGGATCAGCTTCGTGTTGACCGACGTCGGCGCGACGCAGTTGACCCGGATCCCGAACGGGGCCAACTCCAGCGCCTGCGACTTCATCAGGCCGACGACGCCGTGCTTGGCGGCGACGTACGGCGACAGGTTCTGCATCCCCTTGATCGCCATGGTCGAACTGGTGAAGATCAGCGATCCGCCGGTTCCCTGACGCTTGAGGATGGGGATCGCGGCCTTGGCGGTGTGCCACACGCCCTTGAGGACGACGTCCTGCGTGACCTGCCATTCGAGGTCGGTGACCTCCTCGCTGAGCCCGTACGACCAGATCCCCGCATTGGCGACGACGATGTCCAGCCGCCCCAGTTGCCGCACACCTTCGTCGAGTGCACGCTTCAGGGCGTTGTAGTCACGCACGTCGACCTGAGCGGTGACGACGTTGCGGCCCAGCGCCTTCACGCCCCGGTCGGTCTCTTCGAGGTCCGCCGGTGTCGACGGCGGGGCCACATTGGTCTCGACGGGTGCGACGACGTCGACGGCGATGATGTCGGCTCCGTCCTGTGCCAGCCGAAGCGCTTCCGCCCGTCCCTGACCACGCGCCGCCCCCGTGACGAATGCGACCTTTCCTGCGAGTCTCGGCATCTGCCTGTCCCTTCTCGTGTCCTGAATGGGTTGTCGGTTGTTCAGTGCTTCGGCGGTGTCCCGAGGACCAGGCCGTAGGCGCGACGGCTCAGGTCACCGGACATGTCGACGGTGATGGATTTGTCCTGGGTGAACTCCGCGAGTGCGTCCGGGCCGAGCTCGCGACCGATCCCGCTCTGCTTGTAGCCGCCGAACGGGAGGTGCTGAGACATGTTGTGCCAGTCGTTGATCCACACCGAGCCGGCCTCGAGTCGGTCTGCGACGTCCAGTGCGCGCTGGTTGTCCCGGCTCCAGACGCCCGCGGCCAGGCCGTATTCGGTGTCGTTCGCGATCTTTACGGCCTCGTCCACCGAGTCGTAGGCGATGATCGACAGCACCGGTCCGAAGATCTCTTCGCGCGCGATGCGCATGTCGTTGGTCACGCCGGCGAACACCGTCGGCTCGACCCAGAAGCCCCGGTCGAACTCGGGACCCGCAGGGGTTCCGCCGCCGTGGACGAGCCGGGCGCCTTCGGTCTTGCCGCTCTCGATGTAGCCGAGGATGCGTTCGCGTTGCGTCGCATTCATCACCGCGCCGACGTCGGTCGACGGGTCCAGGGGGTCACCGATTTTCAGCGTCTCCAACCGCGCGACGAGACGGTCCACGAACTCGTCGTGAATCGAGGCCGGAAGGAGCAGGCGGGTGCCCGACTCGCAGGCCTGACCGGCGTGCAGGACGAACCCGTAGATGGTGCCGTCGACGGCGAGGTCGAGGTCGGCGTCGTCGAGGACGATATTCGGTCCCTTGCCGCCGAGTTCGAGCAGCACGCGCTTGATTGTCTCGGACGCGTTGGCCATCACCCGCCGGCCGGTGGCGGTCGAGCCGGTGAAGGACACGAGCCGCACATCGGGATGTTTGACGAGGTGCTCACCGACGGTCGGACCGTCGCCGATCACGACGTTGAGCACCCCGTCGGGGAGGCCCGCGTCTCGCAGAATCGCCGCCAGTTCGAGGGCGAAACTCGGAGTCTTCTCGTCCACCTTCAGCACGACGCTGTTGCCGGCTGCCAGTGCGGGGATCGACTTCCAGACGGCGATGCTCGCCGGGAAGTTCCACGGACAGATTCCGGCGCAGACTCCGATCGGCTCCTTCTTGACGAGCCCGCTGTGCAGGACCTGGCCGGTGATCGGTGTCGGCCGTACCCATTCGAACGTGCGGGTCAGTTCGGCGTAGTACTGCAGGTGCATCTGCGGGAATCCCACGGCGATCGCGAGTGCCGAGCGGATCGGCATCCCGGTCTCGCGGGAGCTGATCGTCGCGATCTCCTCCATCCGGGCGGCGAGAGCGGTTGCGGCCCTGTCCAGTACGGCGGCCCTTTCGACGGGTGGTGTCCGGCGCCAGGAACCCTCCTCGTACGCGCGTCGCGCGACGGCGACCGCGGTATCGACGTGGGCCGTCGTCGCCTTCGCCGCGGTCGCCGTGATGTCCTCGGTGGCCGGGTTCACGATCTCGTAGCGATCCGCAGTGTCGACCCACCCGCCGTCGATGAACATCCGATAGTGCGGAATCCCGTTCTTCGTCACCGTGGGGGCTTCGTCTCGCATGTGCACACTCCGTTCTCGACTCCGGATCCGGTGGTTCCGAGAGTTGTTCGGAGACGACACGGACGGAAGTAGCTTTCTCGGCCACCGAGAAGCAAAGAGTGAGGCCGGTCTCAATGAGCTGTCGCTGCGATCCAGTTCATAAAAATAGATAATGTGTGATACACAATCACCGCGCGACTGTTCCGGACGAACGACCTCGCCGGACAGCCGGTCCCGCACGCGATGTGCGGCGTGCGGCAAGTGCGGAATCGCACACGATCAGATTGGAACCCCGACATGTCACCAACGGCACCATCGACGGCGGCTGATTCGCCACAGCGCGAGCACAGCCGATCCGAATCTCGGCGTAGGGCATGGGGGTTGACCGGACTCCTGGTGACCCTGTACGTCCTCAGCTCGGCCGACAAAGCCGTCTTCGGCCTGATCACGGTGCCGCTCCGGGAGGAGTTGCACCTGTCGGCCACCCAGATCGGCATGACCGGCAGCATCTTCTTTCTCGCCTACTCGCTCGGCGGGTTTCTCGCCGGACCGCTGAACCGGATGCTGACCCTCAAGTGGGCGATCGCGCTCATCGCGATCCTGTGGAGCGTGGTGCTGCTGCCGTTGATCGTGTGGGCCACGTTCGTCGCGCTCCTGATCAGCCGCACGCTGCTGGGAATGGCGGAGGGGCCGGCTTCAGCCCTGCAGCACACGGCCGCGTACTCGTGGCACGCCCCGGCCAAGCGCGGGCTACCGGGCGCAATGATCACCTCGGGCACGACCATCGCAAAGATCGTCGTCGTCCCCGCGCTGGCGTTCGTCATGCACGCCTACGGCTGGCGGACCACCGTCCTGGTCCTCGCCGCGGCATCCGCGCTGTGGGTCGCTCCGTGGCTGCTCACGTGGCGTCCCGGCCCGTACCTCGGCGTGGGCAAGCCCGGTGCGGATCAGGGCACCGCCGAACCCGCGGTGCCGTGGCGCCGCATCGTGTTGTCGCGCACGTTCCTCGGTGGACTCCTCGCGGTGATTCCCGCGTACATGTTGATCAGCGTTGTCCTGCAGTGGCTTCCCTCGTACTTCGAGAAGGGGCTCGGGTACTCGCAGCTCCAGTCCGGCTGGATGTTCGCGTTCCCGAGCTTCGTCGGTTTCGCGGCGCTGATCGGCGGCTCGTTCCTCAGCGACCGTGCGGTGGCGCGCGGCAGGTCGGTGCGCGCGGTCCGGGTCGTCGCGCCGGCGATCGGCATCATGATCGCCGGAGGCCTGTTGCTCGCGCTGCCTGCGATTCCGTCGCGCATGCTGACCGTCACCGCGATTTCCCTGGCCTACGGCCTGACCATCGCGGTGTTCCCGCTCTTCACGGCCACGATGTCGGAGATCTGCCCGCCCCGGCAATTGGCCGGAACCCTGGGGGCGTTTCTCGCGATGCAGTCGATCGGCGGCATCGTCGGGCCATTGGCCACCGGCATCATCCTGGACGCGGCCGCCACGCCGGTTGCGGGCTATCAGCTGGCGTTCCAGTTGATCGGCGCCGTCAGCGCGGTTCTGGCGCTGCTCGCCGTAGTGATTGCGGATCCGGCGAAGGACCGGAGCCGGAACCGGCAGGCCGTCAGCGCGGGTTGAGCCGAGACACCTCCAGCCGGCACCTTCAGAGCCGAGACCGCCCGAGCCCCTGGTGATCCCAGGGGCTCGGGTGGAGCTGATCGACCGGTGTGTCAGTTCTCGTCGGGGCGAGCCGCGAGGTGCTCCCGGAAGAACGGGGTCGCCTCCGCCACGGCGTGGTCGACGTACTTCGGCACGTCGTAGAAGTCCATGTGGGCGCCGCCCTCGACGACCACCAGCTTCTTGGGGCTGCGCACCCGGCTGTGCAGTTCGGTGGACATCCACAGCGAACCGGCTTCACTGCCCGCGACGATCAGCAGCGGTGCCGTGAACAGGTCCTCGACCAGGTGGAACGCGTCGAACGTGAAGATCCGCGAGATGCTCTTGGTGAACAGTTGCTTGTTCTTCGCATTCGGGTGCTGCGCCCGCGGGGTGAGGTAGTAGTCGTGTGCCTCGACCAGGTCGCGCGGAGTGCTCTCGTCCGGCTGTTCCGGAACGTACGGGATGTACGCGGGGTCGGCGCCCTGGGCCTCGGCGGTCCGCTGTTGCGCGACTGCCTGCAGCGTGGGCACCGCGGCCGCGTCGGAATCGGTTCCGTACCAACCACGTCGGAACGAGGTGCCGATGTTCACGGCGCTGACGGTGGTGACAGCCTTGATCCGGTAGTCGGTCAGGGCCGCGTTCACGGCGTATCCGCCGCCGGCACAGACACCGAGAACACCGATCCGCTCGGCGTCCACGTAGTCCAGGCTCTGCAGGAAGTCGACGGCCGCACGAACGTCCTCGACTCGCGCTGCCGGGTCCTCGAGGTGGTGGGGTTCGCCGCCGCTCTCACCCTGGAAGGAGGCGTCGTAGGCCAGTGCCACGAAGCCTTCCTCTGCCAGCTTCGCGGCGTACAGACCTGCGGTCTGCTCCTTCACGCCGCCGCCCGGGTGCACGGTGACGACCGCCGCGTAGCTGCTCTGCGGATCGAAGTTGTCGGGCAGAAACAGGTTGCCGGCCATGGCGATCGGGCCGTTGGGGAAGGTGATGCTGTCCATTGCTGTGTCTCTTTCTGATGACGGGTGTAATGCTTGGTCAGAGGTTGGTGTCGTAGAACGGGATCAGGGCGTCGAGGGCGATCTTGACGGGCTCGGGCTGGTCGTACAGGTCGTAGTGCGAGAAGCCTTCGGCCACGACGAGTTGTTTCTTTTCGGAGCGGGCGCGGCGGTAGATCTCGAGGCCGTCGCGGTAGGAGCCGAACGCGCCGGGCTTGTCGCCGACGACGACGCACAACGGCTGGGTGAGAAGCACTTCGGCGTGGGTGAAGGCGTCCCATCCGTATCCCGCCGCTCGCCGTGAGATCAGGCTGCGGGTGGCGCCGTTCGGCTTCTCCCCGCGGGACGTCTTGTAGTACTCGGTGGCCTCGACGACGTCGAGGCCCATCCCGGCTGCCGCGTCCACCGTGGGCGGCAGCAGGTTCTCGACGTTCGGTTCGGCGCCGCGGGCCTCGGCAGTGCGCTGCGCGGCGATCGCGTCCAACGTCGCGATCGGGGCGTAGGCACTGAAGGCCTCGTGCAACAGGTGGCCGAAGTTGACGCCGACGACGCTGCCGACGACCTTGATGCGACGG
>NZ_WXYH01000126.1:0-5703 GCF_009872365.1 Rhodococcus sp. T7 | reverse complement strand
TGCGGCGCCCGCGCCCGGCAGAAGTTCCCGTTCCGCTACGTTCCGGCCGCGGACGTGTCCGTCGAACTGCGCGGCGCCGGCAACTGCAGCCGGCAGGTGCACAACTTCGGCACCGCCGACCGGTTCGAGGCCGACTCGATCATCGCGTGCGAGGTCATCACTCCCGGCGGCAACTGGTCCTCGTACCCCAGCCACAAGCACGACGAGAACAGCGACGTCGAATCCCAGCTCGAGGAGATCTACTACTTCGAGATCGCCGAAGCTGGCGACACCGCAGTGGATTTCGGCGGCACCGGATTCGGCTACCATCGTGTGTACGGCACTCCCGAGCGGCCGATCGAGGTCCTCGAGGAAGTGCGATCCGGCGACGTGGTCCTCGTTCCGCACGGCTACCACGGACCGTCGATCGCCGCCCCCGGACATCACATGTACTACCTGAACGTGATGGCCGGGCCGGGCGAAGAACGCTCCTGGAACATCTGCGACGACCCGGCACACACCTGGCTGCGCGGCAGCTGGGAACACCAGACCGTCGATCCCCGCCTCCCCCTCCACGCACCGTCCGAAGGAGCATGACCGTGGTGTCCACCGCGCCGATGTCGGCGAGCAAGAACCCCAACGCCGAGGGCACCGTCCACCTCACGGTGGCTCAGGCGACCATCCGATTCCTCGCCAATCAGTACGTCGAGAGGGACGGCGAACGCACCAAGTTCTTCGCCGGCTGCTTCGGCATCTTCGGCCACGGCAACGTCGCCGGACTCGGTCAGGCACTGCTGCAGGCCGAGATCGACGCCGTCGAGGCAGGCACCGATCCGGAACTGCCGTACGTCCTCGGCCGCAACGAGCAGGCGATGGTGCACAGCGCGGTCGCGTACGCCCGCCAGAAGGATCGCCTGCAGACGTGGGCCGTGTCGGCCAGCGTCGGACCCGGCTCGACCAACATGCTGACCGGTGCGGCGCTCGCCACCATCAACCGGCTGCCCGTCCTGCTGCTGCCCGCCGACACGTTCGCCACCCGCGCGAGTGCACCGGTGCTGCAGGAACTCGAACTGCCGTCGAGCGGGGACGTCACCGTCAACGACGCGTTCAAGCCGCTGTCGCGCTACTTCGACCGTGTGTGGCGTCCGGAACAGTTGCCCTCGGCGCTGCTCGGCGCGATGCGCGTGCTCACCGACCCCGTCGAGACGGGTGCGGCCACCGTCGCCATCCCGCAGGACGTGCAGGCGGAGGCGTTCGACTGGCCCGAGTCGATGTTCGCCGAGCGCACGTGGCACGTCGCCCGGCCGCTCCCCGAGAAGTCGGCGATCGCACGGGCCGCGGACGTCATCCGGTCGGCGAAGAAGCCGCTGATCGTCGCGGGCGGTGGCCTCATCTACTCCGGCGCCACCGCGGCGCTGGCGTCGTTCGTCGAGTCCACCGGCATTCCGGTCGGCCAGAGTCAGGCCGGCAAGGGTTCGCTTCCGTACGACCACCCGCAGTCGGTCGGGGCGATCGGCTCGACGGGCACGACCGCGGCCAACGCGCTCGCCACCGAGGCCGACGTGATCATCGGCATCGGCACCCGCTACAGCGACTTCACCACGGCGTCGCGCACCGCGTTCAACAACCCCGACGTGCGGTTCGTCAACATCAACGTGGCGTCGATCGACTCGGTGAAGCAGGGCGGCGTCAGCGTCGTCGCGGACGCCCGCGAGACGCTCGAGGCACTCGCCGAGGCACTGGGCGACTACCGTGTTTCCGACGAGTACCGTTCGCGCACGGCAGAACTCGCCGCACACTGGGAGTCCACCGTCGACGCGGTCTACAAGATCGACGACGACTCGCTCGGCCTGAACCAGAACCAGGTCATCGGACTCGCCAACACACTGTCGGACCCGCGCGACGTGGTGGTGTGCGCCGCCGGTTCGATGCCCGGCGACCTGCACAAGCTGTGGCGCACCCGGGACTCGAAGGGTTACCACGTCGAGTACGGCTTCTCCTGCATGGGTTACGAGGTCGCCGGCGGCATCGGCGCCAAGATGGCGTGCCCCGACCGCGACGTGTTCATCATGGTCGGCGACGGCTCCTACCTGATGATGGCCACCGAACTCGTCACGGCCGTGCAGGAGAACGTCAAGGTCATCGTGGTCCTCGTGCAGAATCACGGTTTCGCGTCCATCGGATCGCTGTCGGAGTCGCTCGGCTCCCAGCGTTTCGGCACAGATTACCGCTACCGGGGCGACTCCGGCCGGCTCGACGGCGACCTCCTGCCCGTCGATCTGGCGGCCAACGCGGCGAGCCTCGGCGCCGACGTGATCCGTGCGAACACGGCCGCCGAATTCACCGACGCCGTCAAGGTGGCGAAGGCGAGCGACAGGACCACCGTCATCCACGTCGAGACGGACCCGCGGATCGCCGCCCCGGACAGCGAGTCCTGGTGGGACGTTCCGGTCAGCTCGACCAGCACCCTCGAGTCCACGCAGAACGCGTACGAGACGTACGCGCAGTGGAAGAAGATCCAACGTCCGTTCCTCCGCCCGTCCGGCAACTGACCCGCCCCCAGCAGAACTTTCGAAAGGATTTCCCGATGAGCGTCATTCGCGTCGGATCGGCCCCCGACTCCTGGGGCGTGTGGTTCCCGGAAGACCCGCAGCAGACCCCGTACGGCCGGTTCCTCGACGAGGTGTCCGCATCCGGTTACGAGTGGATCGAGCTGGGGCCGTACGGCTACCTGCCGACCGACCCGCAGCAACTCCGTGACGAGCTGGCCGCCCACAATCTGAAGCTGTCGGCGGGCACCGTCTTCGAGCACCTGCACCAGGACGATTCCTGGGATGCCGTGTGGACCCAGATCGAGGACGTCGCGAAGCTGACCGCCGCCGTCGGCGGCAAGCACGTGGTCGTGATTCCGGAGATGTGGCGCGACCCCGGCACCGGCGAGGTGCTCGAGGACCGCAACCTCACCGCGGAGCAGTGGAAGAAGAAGACCGGCGGCATGAACGAGCTGGGCAAGAAGATGTTCGAGCAGTACGGCGTGAAGGCGCAGTACCACCCGCACGCCGACAGCCACGTCGACACCGAGGAGAACGTGTACCGCTTCCTCGACGGCACCGACAGTGAATTCGTGAACCTCTGCCTCGACACCGGCCACATCAGCTACTGCGGCGGCGACAACCTCGCCATCATCGAGCGGGCCCCCGAACGGATCGGCTACCTGCACCTCAAGCAGGTCGATCCCGAGGTCCGCGCCAAGGTCGAGGCCGAGGACCTGCCGTTCGGCGAGGCTGTCAAGCTCGGCGCGATGATCGAGCCCCCGCTCGGCATCCCCGACCTGCCGCCGCTACTCGCCGCGATCGAGAAGCTCGACATCGACGTGTTCGCGATCGTCGAGCAGGATCTCTACCCCTGCGCCGTGGACGTGCCGCTCCCGATCGCCCAGCGCACCCGTAAGTACCTGGGATCCTGCGGGATCCCGTCCGTCAAGTTCGTCTAACCGACCACGTCAGGAGCTAGTCAGCTATGTCCGAGAGCAACGACCTGCGCATCGCCGTCCTGGGTGTGGGAATGATGGGCGCCGACCACGTCGCGCGGATCACCGACCGCATCAAGGGGGCGACCGTCGCCGTCGTCAACGACTACTTCACCGAGAAGGCCGAGGAGATCGCTGCCGGCATTCCCGGTTGTCGCGTGGTCAACGACCCGCTCGACGCGATCGCCGACCCCGGTGTCGACGCGGTCGTCCTGGCCACCCCCGGCCCGACACACGAGAAGCAGCTCCTGGCCTGCCTCGAGCACGGCAAGCCGGTGATGTGCGAGAAGCCGCTGACCACCGACGTCGCCACGTCCCTCGAGATCGTCAAGGCCGAAGCCGAACTCGGCAAGAAGTTGATCCAGGTCGGCTTCATGCGGCGCTTCGACCACGAGTACGAGCAGCTGAAGGCCCTCATCGACGACGACGTGTTCGGGCGGGTGCTCCTCGCCCACTGCGTGCACCGCAACCCGGTGGTACCGCCGAGCTTCGACAGCTCGATGATCGTCAAGGACTCGCTGGTCCACGAGGTCGACGTCACCCGCTTCCTGTTCGACGAGGAGATCACCTCGGTCCACGTCCTCAAGCCCGCCGCGAATCCCGGTGCGCCCGAGGGACTTCAGGACCCGCAGATCGCGTTCTTCAGCACCGAGTCCGGCCGCCACGTCGACGTCGAACTGTTCGTGACCACCGGTGTCGCCTACGAGGTGCGCACCGAGATCGTCGCCGAAAAGGGTTCGGCGTTCATCGGCCTCGACGTCGGACTGGTCCGCAAGTACGGCACCGGCGCGGGAACCGGCCGCTCGGGCGCAGGCATGTACGGCGGAGAGATCACCCCGTCGTTCAAGGAACGCTTCGGTCAGGCGTACGACGTCGAGATCCAGCGGTGGGTGAACGCCGTCCGCGCGGGTGCGGAGACCGGCAACTACGTCGACGGCCCCGGCGCGTGGGACGGCTACGCCGCCGCCGCGGTGTGCGCGGCCGGCGTGCAGTCACTGGAGACGGGTGAGCGCGTCACCGTCGAGATGGTCGACCGCTCGTCAATTCCGGGGGCATGATCACGATGAAGATCGCACTCGACCCCACCCCGTTCCACCACGACTACTCGCTTCTCGAATTTCCTTCCGTGGTCGCGGAACTCGGCTTCGAGCACCTGCAGCTCACGCCGCACCGCGACATGATCCCGTTCTTCAACCACCCGAAGGCCGACGACGAGTTGGTCCGGCAGTTCCGCAAGGCCTGCAGCGACGCGGGCGTCGGCATCGCCTCCGTGTTGCCGGTCCTGCGGTGGTCCGGCCCGGACGAAGATGCCCGCGAGGCGGCGGTGCGGTATTGGAAGCGTGCCATCCAGATCACCGTCGACCTCGGTGTGAACGTGATGAACACCGAGTTCAGCGGTCGCCCGGAGAAGGCTGAGGAGTCGGAGCGCGCCTTCTACCGGTCGATGGAGGAACTCGTCCCCATCATCGAGCGTGAAGGCATCGACGTTCGCATCGACCCGCACCCCGACGACTTCGTCGAGAACGGTCTGGACGCCATCCGCATGATCCGCGGCATCAACTCCAAGAACTTCGGGCTGGTGTTCGTTGCGTGCCACTCGTACCACATGGGTGCCGGGATGCTCGAGATCATGCGGGCGGCCGGCGACATGCTGCGGCTCGTGCACGTCGCGGACACGATGGATCACCACCGTTCCCACGGCTTGCGGTACATCACCAACCCGCCCGGCAACCCGGTGCGCGTGCATCAACACCTCAAGATCGGTGACGGCGACCTCGACTGGGACGAGTTCTTCGGCGGTCTCGGCGAACTCGGCTTCTACGACAAGCCCGACACGGTGATGGTGTCCAGCGTTTTCGCCGAGGACGAGAACGCACACGACGTCTCCCGCTACCAACTGAAGACCATGAAGGATTACATCGCGCGCACGCGGTGAAAGGACAACACATGAGCACCAACATCACTCGCGAGATCGCACACTGGTCCGACGGTAAGAGCTTCGCCGGCACCAGCGGGAACACCGCACCCGTCACCAACCCCGCCACCGGCGCCGTCACCGGACAGGTCGCCCTCGCCAGCATCGAAGACGCCCGCGCCGTCATCGACGCCGCCGCGGCGGCGTTCCCCGCGTGGCGCGACACCTCCCTCGCCAAGCGCACCCAGATCATCTTCAAGTTCCGGGAACTGCTCAACGA
>NZ_WXYH01000125.1:0-5722 GCF_009872365.1 Rhodococcus sp. T7 | reverse complement strand
CCGCGAGGTGGTGGATGACGAACAGCAGCCGTCCCCGGTCGGGGCGGTCCTCGGTGGATTCGAACCAGACGACCTGCATCATGACACCGTGCCGGGGGTCGAGCCTGTCTGCCGCACGGTCTATTTCGTCTGCCACCCGCGCGGCGAACTGTGTGCCGGCGACGGTGGCGACCACGATGCGGGACACCAGAGTCCTGGCCTGAACGACTCCCGCCGGCGGTACCTCGATCACCGGTCCGCTGCCGGGACCGGGGACGCAGAGCCGCGCCCGCAGAATGTCGTGGTGGTCGAGGACTGCTTGTACGGCGCGGGCGAGAGAGTCGAGGTCGAGTCCGGCGGGCGCAATGAGGAGGCCGGCCTGTGAGAACCTGCCGATGTCCGTGCCCCGGTCGAGGAGCCAGCGGGCGATGGGCGTCAGGGGGAAGTTCCCGATCCCCGACCCGGGAAGTTCTTCCAGTTCTACGGTATCGGTCGCATGCGCCACCTCGGCAAGAGCCGCGACCGACCTGCGCTCGAATACATCACGCGGCGACACGAAGACACCTTCGGCCTTGGCCCGCGCCACCAACTGGATGGCCATGATGCTGTCGCCGCCGAGAGTGAAGAACGAATCCTCGACTCCCACGGTGCGGACTCCGAGCACCTCGGCGAACAACCGAGACAACGTCTTCTCCGCCGGGGTGGCCGGCTCCCGTCCGGGTGTGACGTGGCGGGCGAAATCCGGCTCCGGCAACGCCTTCACATCGAGCTTGCCGTTGGCCGTCAGCGGCAGCCGATCAAGGACGACGAGGGCGGCGGGAACCATGTGCGCGGCGAGCTGTGCCCGGGCGAAGTCGAGCACCTCGTCGGCGTCGACGTCTCCGGCGTCCCGGATTGCCGCGGTATCGGGTACCACGTAGCCGATCAGCCGGTCTGCGTCGTGCTCGTCGCGCCGCACCCGGACCACGGCCTGGGCAACAGTGGGATGACGCACCAGGGTGGACTCGACCTCTCCGGGTTCGATCCGGAAGCCGCGTAGCTGTACCTGAAGATCACTACGTCCCAGATATTCCAGTTGGCCCTGTCGGGTCCAGCGGGCAAGGTCCCCGGTCCGGTACATGCGGTGCCCGGGTGCGCCGTCCGGGTCCGCCACGAACCGCGCTGCAGTCAGATCCGGACGATCGAGATAGCCGCGCGCCAGTTGGTGTCCGGAGACGTACATTTCACCGATCACCCCCGGTGGAACGGGATGCAGCCGCCGGTCTCGGACGGAGACCCGCAATCCGGGTATCGCCTGCCCGATCGGGGAGCCCGTCGACGGGGCAGAAGCGGAACGATCGAGCGGCAGTAGGCTGACGTGCACCGTGGTCTCGGTGATGCCGTACATGTTCACCAGCCGCGGGCGACGATCACCGTGTCGGTCGTACCAGCGGGCCAGAGAGCCGACGTCGAGGGACTCGCCACCGAAGACCACGTGCCGCAGTCCCAGGTCATCAGAGCCCGGGGCCCGCCGGTCGGCCTGGACGAGCTGGGAGAACGCGGTGGGGGTCTGGCTCAACACGCTCACGTGTTCGCGGCGCAGCAGTTCGCGGAACATTTCCGGAGTCCGGGCGGTGTAGTGATCGACCACCACGACCCGGCCGCCGAAGAGCAATGCACCCCACAGTTCCCAGACCGCGAAGTCGAATGCGTGGGAATGGAACATGGTCCACACGTCGTGTTCGTCGAACCCGAAGCTCGGCTGGGTGTTCGCAAACAATGTCGTCACGTTCCGATGTGAGACCACCACTCCTTTCGGTCGACCGGTGGATCCCGAGGTATAAATCGCGTATGCAACGGCGTCCGGCAGTAGCCGCGCGGTCCGTTCCGTATCGGAGACCGGGCCGGGTGCGATAGCGGTCATGTGGGCCGCGACCTCGGCGGAGTCCAGCAGCACCCGGGGAACGCCGAAGCCTCGCATTGTCGAGTCCTGCTCGCTGGTGGTGACCACACACACCGGCGCCGCGTCCGCGAGCATGAATGCGAGTCGGTCGCGGGGGTTGTCGATGTCGAGCGGGAGGTATCCCGCACCGGTCTCGATGGTCGCGACGATGGTGACGATCAGGTCGATGGACCTGGGCAGCGCGACGGCGACCAGTGATTCCGGGCCGACCCCCAGCGAAATCAAATGGCGTGCCAGCCGATTGGCGCGTGCACTCAATTCGGTGTAGCTCAGGGTGGTGTTCTCGACCGTGACCGCGTCTGCGTTCGGGAAGTGCTGCACGGTCCGGGTGAACCGGTCGGCGAGGGTCGTCTCGTCGTCCACACCTTCCGCATTCCACGCCGTCAGCACCGTGTGACGTTCGATGTCGTCGGTGATGTCGATGTCCCCGATCACGAGACGGGGGTCGTGGGTGACGGCGTCGAGTATGCGGATGAGACGCTTCGCGAAATCCTCGATCGTCGGAGGGTCGAACAGGTCGGTGGCGTAGGTGAAGGCAGCGGAGATGCCGGCGGGTTCGCCGCCTGAACCGAATCTCTCGGCCAGAGTGAGCTGCAGGTCGAACTTCGCCGCACCGGGTTCGGCGTCCATGACGTCGGCGGTCATGCCGGGCAGCTCGAGGGTGGGGAAGTCGTTGTTCTGGTACTCGAGCAGAACCTGGAACAGCGGTGAATGCGCCGTCGAACGATCCGGGGCGAGCATCTCCACGACTCGCTCGAACGGGAGCTCGGCGTGGGTGAACGCGCCGAGATCGGCGTCCCGTGCCCGGTCGAGGAGTGCGGCGAACGACAGGGCTGCGTCGACGCGCGTGCGGAGCACCAGGGTGCCGACGAACATCCCGACGAGGTCGTCGAGGGCCGGGTGGCCGCGACCTGCGATCGGGGTTCCGACGACGATGTCCGCGCTGTCGCTCAACCGTGCCAGTAATACCGCCAGCGCGGCGTGGGTCGCCATGAACATCGTGCACTCGTGGCGGCGTGACAGCGCCGCCAGTCGGCGGTGTAGGGCGGGGCCGATGTCGAAACGGAACGTCGCCCCGCGCAGGGACCGCTGGACTGGCCGGGGGTGGTCGGTCGGCAGTGGGAGGACGTGCGGGACGTCGGCCAGGGTCTGCGCCCAGAATGCGGACTGCTGGGCGGCGAGGGCCTGTGGGTCGTCCTCCGATCCGAGGAGTTCGTGTTGCCACAGTGTGTAATCCGCGTACTGGACGGGCAGCGGTGACCACTCGGGGGCGCGCTGCCGGATACGGGCGGTGTAGGCGGCGACCACGTCACGAATCAGGGGACCCATCGACTGGCCGTCGGCGCAGATGTGATGGACGACCAGTGTCAGGACGTGAACGTCGGCGTCGAGTTCGAGCAGCTGGAGTCGGATGGGAAGGTCGCAGGTCACATCGAACCCGGTCCCGATGAACCGGGACAGGTGAGCAGGCACCTGCTCTGGTGTCACGGGAATCGGGTGAAGGTCGAGCAGTGCTCGCTCGGGCGGGAGCACGTGTTGGATCGGCTGGCCCTCGTGCACCGGGTAGAGGGTTCGGAGCGTCTCGTGACGGGCAATGACGTCGGTCAGCGCCTGATGCAGGGCGGTGACGTTCAGGCTTCCGCGGAGACGAAGTGTGACCGGGATGTTGTATGCGGGGGATGCGGTGTCGTACTGATTGAGGAACCACATGCGTTTCTGCGCCGGCGACACCGGAACCCATTCCGGTCGGACCGTGATCTCGAGGGTGGGGCGAGCACGCATGCCCGGTTGCTCTCGCACCGCCGACTGGGCCAGCATGCGGGGTGTGGGGGCGTCGAAGAGTGTTCGGACACCGATGTCGGTGTGCAACGCATTGTTGATGCGGGTCACGGCTCGGGTGGCGCTGAGCGAGTTGCCACCGGCGTCGAAGAAGTTGTCGTCGATGCCGAAGCGCCGGGATTCGACGACCGCCGCCAGGATGCCGGCGATGGATTCTTCGAGGGGTGTCGCCGGTGGCGCAGCGTCCGCCGACGTGGAGGTGCCGGAAGTTGCGGTGACGGCGCCGGCTTCGAGGGCGGCCCGGTCGAGTTTGCCGGCCGGGGTGCGAGGGATCGTCTCGATCGGCACGATCGTTGCCGGAACCATGTGGTGGGGAAGCTGTTCGGTGAGATGGGAGATCAGGCGCGGTGGGTCGACCTCCCGATCGGTGGCGGGCAGTACGTACGACGTCAACGCCGTGTCACCGGAGGCGGTGGTGCGGGGGAGAGTGGCGGCGAAGGCCACGGCGGGGTCGCGGGTGAGCGCGGCGTCGATCTCACCGAGTTCGACGCGGAAACCGCGGATCTTCACCTGGAAGTCGCTCCGGCCGAGGTATTCGAGCGCATGGGCGTCCGTCGTCCACCGCACCACGTCACCGGTCCGGTACATCCGTTCGCCCGGTTCGCCGTACGGGTTGGCGACGAAACGCGCAGCGGTGAGCCCGGCCCGCCGATGGTAGCCACGCGCGAGACCGTCGCCGGCGATGTAAAGTTCGCCGGCGACACCGATCGGGACCGGTTGCAGCAGGCGGTCGAGTACGAGTTCGGCGACACCACGGAGGGGGCCACCGATCGTCACCGGCCCCGCCGCGTTCAGGTCCGAGGTCATATCCGTCGCCACGGTGGCCTCGGTCGGACCGTAGGCGATGAGAAACCGGTGCCCGGGCGCCCACCGCTGCACCAGCGCGGGCGGACACTGCTCCCCGCCGGTCAGGACACAACCGACGTCCGGGACGTCCCGCGGGTCGATCGAAGCGAGTGCGGTGGGAGTGAGAAATGCGTGGGTGACCTTCTCTTCCGCCATGATCCGGCTGAGTTCCTGCCCGCCGTATACGGTTGGCGGCACGATCACCATCGTCGCTCCCACCCCGAACGCCAGCAGGTATTCCAGAACGGAGGCGTCGAAGCTCGGCGACGAGAAGTGCAACACCCGGGACCGGGAGGTCACCCTCGCGCGGTCGCGCAACTCCTGCGCCAGCGCGTTCAACCCGCGGTGCGGGACGAGTACACCTTTCGGCACACCGGTGGAACCCGAGGTGTAGATGGCGTAGGCGAGGCCGTCGACACTCGCCGGCAGGCGGGACACACCGTGCGGGCGCGCATACCGGTGCTGCCGGACCTCGTCGAGGTCGACCCAGAGGACGGTGTCCGGTAGCTCGTCACGATGGCGGGTACGGGTGAGACCGAGTACGGCCCCCGAGTCGGCGAGCATGTGCTCGATCCTGGCGGCAGGATAGGTGGGGTCGACGGGCAGGAAAGCGGCGCCGGTCTTGACCACCGCCCAGACGGCGAGTACCGACTCCGCCGAACGCGGGATCGCGACGGCGACGAGGTCTTCGGGCCCGGCACCGAGTTCGATCAGCGCCGCGGCGAGGCGATCGGACCGTGCCTCGACCTCGGCGTAGGTGAACTCTCTCGCGCCGTCCACCAACGCGACGGTGCTGGGGAAACGGTTGGCGGTGAGGATGTCGGCGAACGTGCGAGGTGAGCCCCGGTGGTCGCCGCGGGCGGGCACGATCAGCTCGAAGTCACTCTCCTCCAGCAGGTTCAGCCGGGCCAATGGCAGGGCGGGATCGGTCGCGATCGACGTGAGAACCTTGACGATTTGACCGAGCAGAGCATCGACGGCGGGGATGTCGAAGATTGCGCTCTGGAAGAGAATTCGCAGATGTAGCCGAGAGTCTGGAGTGACGGCGAGGGCGAGGGGGTAGTGGGTGGCGTCGGTGCCCTGGACATCGGTGATGTGGAGGCCGGTGGTGTCGCC
>NZ_WXYH01000124.1:0-5890 GCF_009872365.1 Rhodococcus sp. T7 | reverse complement strand
CCCGAGAATCCCGACACATCCACCGTGTCAACACAGATCACAGACCCCTGCCCCGGCACCTCGAACCCATCACGCTCAGTCGTCAACACACACACCGGAGCGGCGGTCTCGAGCACATACTCGTTACGCCCAACCGGCTGATCCGGATCCAACGGCACATACCCACCGCCAGCCTTCACCACCGCATACATCCCCACCAACAAATCCATCGACCGCCGAACCGCCAACCCCACCAACGACTCCGGACCCACACCCACCGAAATCAGATACCGAGCCAACCGATTCACCCGCGCATCGAACTCTGCATACGTCTGTTCTTCGCCCTCGAAGACCAACGCCACCGCACCCGGAGTGCGCGCGACCTGCGCATCGAACAACGACACCAACGACGCACCCGCATCCACCGGGTGCCCGGTGTCATTCCACCCCGACACCACCAGATTCCGCTCGACCGCATCAAGGATCTCGATCTCCCCCACCGGCACCGCAGAATCAACCGTCACCGCCTCGAGGACCCGCACAAACCGATCCGCGAACCCCGCCACCGTCGACTCGTCGAACAAATCCGTCGCATACGTGAACTCCGCCGACAACCCCGCCGGTTCACCCGACACGCCGATCGCATCGGCCAACGTCAGCTGCAGATCGAACTTCGCCACCGCGGCATCGAACTCCACACCCGACACCGACAAGCCCGGCAGCTCCAGCGAGGTCTCGCCCATGTTCTGGAACGTCAGCATCACCTGGAACAACGGATGCCTCGCCTGCGAACGCGGCGGGTTCAGCACCTCCACCAAACGCTCGAACGGAACATCCGCATGCCCGAACGCACTCAGGTCCGTCTCGCGCACACGCCCGAGGAGATCGACGAATGACTCGCTCGCATCGACTTCGGTCCGCAACACCAACGTGTTGACGAACATGCCGACCAGGTCGTCGAGTGCCGCATCGCCTCGGCCCGCCACCGGCGTACCCACCGCAATATCCCCGGCGCCCGACAACCTCGACAACAACACAGCCAACGATGAATGCATCACCATAAACAACGTCGAATTATGCTCGAGTGCAAGGCGATTCAGAGCTGATGCCAGTTCGAGACCAAGCGCGAACTTGTACCCGGCACCCCTGTTGGACGCCACAACGGGACGCGGACGGTCCGAGGGAAGATCAAGCTGTTCCGGCAGCCCTGCCAGGGACGCGGTCCAGTAGGCCTCCTGTTTCGCGATCACCGATTCTGGATCGTTCTCCGACCCGAGTACCTCGTACTGCCATAACGTATAGTCCGGGTACTGCACCTCGAGCGGCGCCCACTCGGGTTCCTGCCCCTTCGCGCGTGAGGCATACGCCGCCATCACGTCACGCGTCAGCGGCGCAATCGAGTATCCATCGCCGGAAATATGATGCACCACGAAGACAAGAACAAAGTCCGTTTCCGCGACCTGCAGCAGGCTTGCGCGGAATGGCACCTCGGATGTCACGTCGAATCCTGCCGAGGCGAACTCCGTCACGACCGAGACGACTCGCGCTTCATCCACAGCCACCGGTGAAAGGTTCGGCACCGCTTGCCAGGTCGACACCGACTGCTGGTAGCCGACCCCGTTGACTTCCGGGTATATCGTCCGCAGTACCTCATGCCGCTCGATGACGTCCGTGATC
The DNA here is from genome assembly GCF_009872365.1 of Rhodococcus sp. T7. NCBI lineage: Bacteria > Bacillati > Actinomycetota > Actinomycetes > Mycobacteriales > Nocardiaceae > Rhodococcus > Rhodococcus sp. T7. Next base: position 4,234 of record NZ_WXYH01000124.1, on the reverse strand, counting down.
GCGGCCTGTAGCGCCGCCACATCCAACGAGCCCGACAGCCGAATAGCCACCGGAATGTTATTCGCCGCAGAATCCGCATCGAAGCGATTCAGGAACCACATCCGCTGTTGGGCCAACGACAACGGCACATGTTCGGGGCGCGGCTTTGCGACCAGCGGAGCCCTGGCAGCGGTCCCAGCCTCGGCCGCGCGATCGACGATCCCCGCGAGTTGTGCCACAGTCGGCGCATCGAAAAACTCGCGAACCTCGACAGCCACCCCGAAGTCGGCATTGACCCGAGCGACCACTCGGGTCGCGATCAACGAATTACCACCGAGCTCGAAGAATCCGTCGTCCACGCCGAGACGCTCGATGTCGAGCAACTCGCCGAAGACCTTCACGAGAGCTTCCTCGGTTGCCGTGCGGGGAGCGCGGTATTCGACCGCCAGTTGGGTGAAGTCCGGCTTCGGCAGCGCATTCCTGTCCAACTTGCCGCTCGAGTTGAGCGGAAATGTATCCATCCGGATGAACAGTGCCGGCACCATGTAGTCCGGAAGCTGCCGGGCTGCAAAGGATGCAAGGTCCTCGGAATCGAACTCGGCGCCGGCCGCCGGGACCACGTACGCCACGAGGCTGTCCCCGATCTTGGGGGACGAATGAATGAGGGCGACGGCTTGGGAGACGCCGTCGTTCTCCAACAGGGCTGCCTCGATCTCGCCCAGCTCTATGCGCAAACCGCGCAACTTGACCTGGAAGTCCGTACGACCGATGTATTCGAGAGTGCGGTTTTCGCTCGTCCCACGCCACCGCACGAGGTCTCCGGTCCGGTACATACGCTCGCCTGCTCCCGCGACGGGATTTGCGACGAAGCGATCGGCAGTGAGATCCGGACGCGAAACGTAGCCCCGGGCCAACTGCGCGCCGGCCAGATACAGCTCACCCGCGATACCGACTGGGACCGGATGTAGCCCGCCGTCGAGAACCAGCAGGTCGGTATCCGCGACCGGTGCGCCGATCGGGATCGACATCTCGTCGCGGTCGCTGGTCTCGTAATAGGACACATCCACCGCGGCCTCGGTTGGCCCGTAGAGGTTGTGGAGTGCCGCACCACTGATCTCCCGGAACCGTGCGGCGATCCGTGCGGGAAGTGCCTCACCGGAGGCGAACACGTAGCGCAGCGACTGGATCTGTGCGGCAAGCGGTTCCGCGACGAAGACTGACAACATCGACGGCACGAAATGCACCGCAGTGACCCCACGGTCGATCATCGTCCGCGCCAGGTAGGCCGGGTCGCGGTGCCCGTCGGGTGCCGCAATCAGCAGTGTCGCTCCCACTTGGAGCGGCCAGAACAGTTCCCACACCGACACGTCGAACGTGAACGGCGTCTTCTGCAGAATGACATCTTCGCAGGTGAAGCCGTACTCCTGCTGACGCCACCGAAGGTTGCTGACAATGGCGCGGTGGGAAACGCCGACGCCCTTGGGGCGACCGGTCGAACCCGAAGTGAAGATGACATACGCCAGGTTGTCGGCACGCAGCGGCTCGGAGCGCTCGGCGTCGATAACCGGCGTATCAGCGTGTGCCGCGATGTCCAGCTCATCGATCTCGAGTACGTTCATGCCTGAGGGCAGCTCGAGCTCATCGCGAGACGTGGTCAGGACAGCGACCGGGCGGGCCGTCTCCAGAACATACGCCAGGCGGTCCGCCGGGTGTTCCGGATCGAGCGGGACGTAGGCGCCGCCCGCCTTGATGACGGCGTACATGCCGACCAGCAGATCGAACGAACGCCGAATGCCGAGACCGACCAGGCTGTCCGGGCCGACGCCCCGAACGATCAGCTCCCGAGCGAGGCGATTTGCCCTCGCATCGAACTCTGTGTAGGTCAGGACGTCGCCTTCGAATTCGAGCGCTACGGCGTCTGGGGACTTCGCAACCTGCTCGTCGAAAAGGCTGACGAGCGTCCGCGGAACCTCGGTCCGGGCTGCACTCGAACCGGCGGCCCCGAGTACCGACACAGCATCCGCAATCAGAGTGTCCACGACACCGCCGAGTCCTTCGGACTCCGACTCGATCACCCCGGGCACCACAGCAGACAAGACCACCGGAACCAAGGCATCCGGGCCGAGGACACCGCCCATGGAAGAGTCGAGGGTCGTCAGTTCCTGATGCAGCACCTCGTAGGTGACCTCGGCGCCGACGTGTAGCAGTGCGCAGCGACCAGGCTCGATATCTGCCACGGCTGAGATCAGCCTCGGCAGATCCTCGATCGTCAGCGACTGCTGTCCCGGCATACCAACGGACATCTGCTTGCTCCTCCAACTGACGACACTGCACGCTTGTTCACGGCGCAAACGGAAAATAATACCTGATAGGCGCCCTCGCACCTGTCCTGAGACGTGCACTCTGCCTCGGACGTATACACCGAGGGAGAGCCCGAGCCTCAGTCGCTCCCGCTGTGAGCTATGGACTGCGATTCGGCAATCAGGGTTTCCACGGTACCGGCATAGCCGTCGACCCCGAGCGCAGGCAAAATACCTGGGAACAGCCCCGCGAGGGCTACGGAAACGAGGGCCTCCGGTTTGAGCGCTGCCCCCATCGACTTCGAGACGGCCGCGAACTTCTCAAAGAGCTCTCCATAGGTGACGTGCCGCCCGTCGTGGCTCAGCGCGATCGCCTCTCGCGCAACCTCGGCGGCCGCGGCCACGAGGTCTGGCAAATCCTCCACTGTCTTGACGTGCTGTGGAACGGACCGGTGACGTTCGTCATCGGTCAGGATGTCGATGGAGCGCAACGCGACCGATGGATCTTCGGTGACGGCTTCCACGATGCGGACAAATCTCGCAGCAAACAGCTCAACCGTCTCGGCCGAGAACAGGTCGGATGCGTACGTGAAGTACATCTGCATCTCACCGGGACGCCCGTCCTCGTTGATCTGTTCGACAGCCGTCAGCTGAAGATCGAACTTTGCCTGCTCGTATCCATCTTCCAGTGCAGAGACCTCCAGGCCAGGTAGCTGGAGCGCGCCCATCGCAGTGTTCTGGAAGGTGAGCATGACCTGGAAGAGCGGTGTATAGGCACTCGACCTCTCACGGCCTACCGCCTCCACGAGCCGCTCGAACGGGATATCCGCGTTACCGAAGGCCGCGAGATCCTTCTCTCTCGCCTGGGTGAGCAGCTCGACGAATGTCGAACTCGGGTCGATCTGCGTGCGCAGGACGAGGGTGTTCACGAACATACCCACGAGATCGTCGAGCACCCGCTCGCCTCGTCCGGCGACCGGCGTGCCGACCGCGATGTCGGTTGCGCCGCTCAATCGCGACAGTAGAACTGCCAGCGCACTGTGGATAACCATGAATACCGTGGAGTTGTTGTCGCGCGCCACCGCTCCGATCCGAGTCACGGTCTCGGACGGCAGGGTGAACGCGACCGTGCCTCCACGCATCGAAGGACGGGCGGGCCGCGGCCGGTCCGTAGGCAACGCGAGTTGTTCGGGTATCCCAGCCAGCTCCTTCGACCAGTACGCGAGCTGACGGGAGATCACGCTCTCCGGGTCGTTCTCGGAACCGAGTACCTTCCTCTGCCAGAGGCTGTAGTCGGCGTACTGAACCGGCAGGGGCGCCCAGCGGGGCGATTCGCCTTCGACGCGGGCCGAATAGGCCACTACGAGGTCACGAGTGAGCGGCGCGATCGAGAATGCGTCGCCACTGATGTGATGGACAACCACGACGAGCACATGTTCGGTTGGGCTGAGTTCGAATAGCGCGACCCGCACCGGCGCCGTCCGCGTGACGTCGAATCCCACGGTGGCTACCTCGGTGACGCGGGACAACACGTCAGCCTCTGATACTTGGATGGGTGAGATGTTCTCGATCACCTCGCGCGATGGAACAATCACCTGCGACGGTCCGGCACTGGTGTCCGGATACTTGGTGTGCAGAACCTCGTGCCGATCGACCACATCACGCACCGCGGCGCCGAGCGCGGCAACGTCCAACAGTCCGGAGAGGCGGATCGCGACTGGAATGTTGTATGCAGCCGAGGTTGGGTCGATCCGGTTGATCACCCACATCCGCTGCTGCGCCAAGGACGCCGGAATGACCTCCGGACGCTCCTGCGCCACCAACGCCAATCGTCCGCCGGTGCCGGCGTGTGCTTCGACCCTCAGCGCTAATCCTGCAACCGTCGACGCCTCGAAGATGGTGCGCACCGGCACCTGCGCATCCAACGCCGCACCCAACCGCGACACCACCTGCGT
>NZ_WXYH01000123.1:0-6014 GCF_009872365.1 Rhodococcus sp. T7 | reverse complement strand
GATGGGAACCGGGTTGTACGGGTCGTAGTCGCGGCGATACTGCCGGCGCAGGTCGTCGAGCGTCAGTTCTGTGGTCATGGAGGACTCCAGGAAGGGTGAGGGAATACGACACTGGTGTTGTAACCGTTGTTGTGGTGTGGATTACATACTAACGAAACACGATAGAGTTGGCTAGACGCGCTGCGGCCGAGGAAACAAATGCGAGAGTGCTGACGGCAGGATGTGGCGACGCGGCCCTCAACGACGTCGTGGAGGTTCACCCGTCGACGAAAGGCGTTGAGAGATGAAATGCGGTCGGGGTGTTCAGATCTCGAGAACGAGGCGTGGACTGCGTGATCGTGAGACGCACACCATCATCGTCTCGTTGGCCTCCTGCTCGGCCGGGCTGAGGATCGAGTCGCGGTGTTCGGGTGTGCCGTCCAGTACGGCGGTCTCGCAGGACCCGCATATGCCCTCCTGGCACGATGCGACTACCGGCACGCCCTGCTCTTCGAGGGCCTCCAGGATCGACTTGTCCGGCGGAACCGTCACGACCTGGCCGGAGATGGACAGCTCGACCTCGAACGATTCGGATAGGGCCGGTGTCTCGAGCAGTTTGGGGCTGAAACGTTCGATGTGGAGGGAACCGGACGGCCAGTTCCCTGTTGCTGTTTCGATCGCCTGGAGCAGGGGTTCGGGACCGCAGCAGTAGATGGTCGTGCCGGCCCGTGCCGTTCCGAGGAGGCCGTCGAGATCGAGTAGACCGAACTCGTCTTGCGGTCGGACCGACACCTTGTCCCCGTAAGTGGATTCGAGATGGTCGACGTATGACATGCTCGACCGTGAACGCCCGCCGTACAGCAGTTCCCACGGTATGCCGCGTTCTTCGGCGGCCAGGATCATCGGAATCATCGGGGTCACACCGATACCGCCCGCGACGAAGATGTAGTTGTCTGCCGGTTCGAGGGGGAAGTTGTTCCGCGGTCCCCGAACCTCGACGGCGGCGCCTACCTCGAGCTGGTCGTGGACATAGATCGAGCCGCCCCGACCCTCGGCTTCGCGCAGGATCGCGACCTGCCACGATGTGCGGTTGCGGGGATCGCTGCACAACGAGTACTGCCGCACCGAGTCGCCGGGAAGAAGGAGGTCGATGTGTGCGCCCGGCTCCCACGGCGGCAGCGGGGAACCGTCCGGGGAGGACAGCTCGAGCTGCACGACGTCGGAGGCCAGAATCTCCCGGCGCGTCAACGTCAGAGTTCTCGACTGTTCGAGATCCGAATCCACTGAGGCCTCCCTCGATTCGCTGACCATCGCATCTGACATGACTTTCCACCTGTTCGGACTGGACGGGGGTTTCACGGACTGGCTGCTCCGCCGGAAATGACTGTTCGAGTAGCGATTATAATCTAACATCATTGAAACACGATAAACAGGACTCACCGGAAGGTTCGCGCGTACCCGGAGGTGCCCAAAACGAAAGCTGATGTGGACCTCCGGTTGTGCGGGGCGCGTCCACCGTCGCCGACGTGCGCCCCGTATCCGCGTATCGTTGTCGATTTCGTAAAAGTCGTTGCCGACAAGCCTGATTCGCCGGGATCAGCGATCGCGGTCAACTCCATGGCAGGCTCGGCTTCACGCGTGTGTGCGGCCCGCCTGCACTTCACGCGAGCCGTGCAGGCGCCGGGTATCTGGGGCTCCGCGCATCAGCGCATCAGCGCTTCGAACGTATCGCACAGTTTGCGCTCGACGCGCGGGCGCAGTGATTGCTACGGAACAGAATCCGTATCGAAAGGTTGATGCCGACAACACTTCTCGGGTAGTTTGCGCGTGCAAACTGCGCAGAATCGTCCACCGAGTGTCTAGGTCGGGTCACCGCTGTGCGTATTCAAGTTCTCGTGCATCACCCCCGATCGAATTCGGCCAGGCTGTGCGTGAGTGCATGGACAGGCCGTGATAGCAACGATTTTCGGACAGCGTCACCACCGATGCGTGGTCAAGAAGGAGACCACGCGCGTGCTGAAGTACCGTGTCGCTGAGTATCATTCGGTGGTAATCGTTTCGGAATCGAGCACTGCGGTCCCGAGCCAGTGACACAGTGCCAGCGCGTTCTCGAGTTCCAGGCGGCCCTCCCGGACGTTCTTCCCGAGCAACTCCTCGATCTTGTGAATCCGGTAGATGACCGTATTCTTGTGCATGGTCAATGCGGCGGCAGCTGCGGTATAGCTTCCCCCGGTCGAGAAGAAGGTTCGCAGCGTCTGACGGTGCAACGCTGCGGTGGAGTCGTCGACCGCCAGCGGGCCGAGCACATCGCGTACCCACCTGCGAGCGGCGTCGAGATCCTCACACATCAGCGCCACGGCACCGACCAACCCGATGGGAACCACCCGGGGACCGGACACATTCGAGGCGCGTGCCACAACCGTGGCCTGGGCGGCCTGACGGTGGGTGCGGACGAACCCGGCCACCCCGTGCTGCGGGGCGCCCAGAGCGACCGTGATCGGTTGGTCCCACTTCTCGACCGCCGTGGTCCATCCCGACACGTCGGCGTGCGCGTTACCGCCGAGCGGGAGCCATGCCCACACGGTGCGTTCGTCACGGGGTTCGAACAACGGCCGTTCGTGGCAGTCGAGGTGCTCGGCGAGTGCGGTGACCGCACGCTCGAAGGCGGGGAGGTCGTGGGCAGTGCCGCCGGGTTCGATCCACGCGATGAGGCCCAGGTGGAATTGGTCGAGTTGATATCCGAGGGTGGACTCGGCGGCCGTCACGTCGACGGGGCGGCCGTCGAGGAGGTCGCCGATCCGAGCGGACCGGGCGGTACTGCGGTGGCGGAGCCACGTCTCGTATTCGAGTTCGTAGGTGTCGAGCATCTGTTCGTAGAGGCCGTCGATCTGAGTGGACAGTCGCGTCATGATCTCCACCGCAGCCTGCGCGACGACGGCCGGATCGGTGCCGAGTGTCTCGAGTTGTTCCAGGCACCAGCGCAAAATCGTGTTGTGTGTCAGTCGGTAGCCGCGGTCGAGAACGGTGATGGGAAGGCCACGTTGAGCGAGTACGCGGGCGTACTCGGACATTGCGGTCGGCATCGGCTCGGTGTCGCGGTCGTGTTCGAGCATCGCCAGGCTCAGTGACGTTGCGGCCTCCGCGCACGCGGTGAGAAGTTGTACGAGGTGGAGGTCGGTGGTGACTTCGTCGATCTCGGAGATCGTGCGCGTGATCATTTCTTCTGCGATGTCGACGCTGCGGGCGTTCGTTGCGGCGTAGACGGTGGCCACGAGTGTTCGAACTGCGGACCGCTGATCGGTGTCGGACGAGGCGCCGTCGTTGTCGAGTCTTGTCATTCTCCGAGTACTCACCCCTAGAGCTAGCTCCACGAGCGTACCGCCGGAGCGGAACGAAGATCTTCGCGACAGTGCGGCCGCGTCGCCGTGCCCGAATCCGTCACACGTGGGTGGCAATGGGTACGGAGTGAGTGCCCAGCTGCCGATCTCATATAGCCGTGGTCGGCGCGAACGGCAACACCCAGCGGTTCTGATGCAGTGATGCGGTGCACGATGTCGTCGAGTAGTTGCTGAGCCGCGGCCGGTGTTGCTCCGAACTCGACCAGCGAGGCGAGGCGGATCAGATCCTGCCAAGTGACGCGGTGGGAGTCCGGTGTGCCGGCTCGCCGACAGGAGAGGATGCGAAGGTGGAGGCGGGCCTGTAGGCCGAGGCGCCCCGCCGCCGTGAGCACGAGTTCTTCCCATGCGAGATAACCGAAGGGATCATCCGGTGATGGTGGTTCGGGCAGCAGTTCTGCGATTCGTCGGGCCAAGGTGGTGAAGTGGGCAATCTGTTCCACTTGGACTCCTCTACTAAAATGTAATCCCGGTCACACTGGACGTTATTGGTCTGCCACCAGCATTCCAATGGACCACCAGCCCACAGATTCGTTGTTCCTATTGGGCTGTGGGTACAACTCCGCTGATATCTGTGGGTTAGTGCTGTATAGAAATGCTCCCGCAGTATCTTCCGAGAAACCGGCTGTCACGCTTTTGCACTGCAAAGCGGGCGCTCGCGATGATGGTCCAGCTCTTCCAGGCTCGAACACCCGGTCGCGACATTGCGAGGAGGCCACGGAAAACCCGTCCCGAGCGCAGACGCCGGTGCTCGGTAGGTGGTGGATGGAGTGATGGGATGGATTGATCGAGTGCGTGGGTCGCTGAGCATTCGACGAGCAGGTGTACGGAGTTTCGAATTCGGTAGTCGTCGAAGCGGTGGTGGTATTGCTGGATCAAGTGTCCACGCACTACTTCGATGTGCTGCCGTTCGGTCACGTCCATGACCGAAATTGAGGTCGCGGGGGTGGGGAGCAGGTCGCCTGGTCCTACTAGCCGGAACACGGCGGACTCGAGAGCAATGCTTGTGGTGGCGTTGCAGGCGGTCCCCGCAGAAGGCAACCACGGTGAGACATCGACGAGCTCGGTACCGCAAGTTGTGCCCCGGCTCGAGCGAGCCCGCAGAGCTAGCTCGCGCCCCATTCCTGCGCCGGATCCTGGTATTGCGACCACACGGCCCTCGACATAGCCCAGGTATTCCTCTCACTGGGCGGCCGTAACTGCGGTTGACACGTAACGGACTCCACCCAAATCGCGGTGTGGGCATTTGCCGGAAACGGTCAGTTTCAGGTGCCGTTGACATGTAGGAAACGGACACGAACGCGGTGGCCGAGTTGGTGAGTCCTCCCCGTGGACAAGGGCCGGGGGCCGTTCCGGCTGTCGTTGGTTCGATGTCTGACGCGATGTGGAGCTTGTTGCTCATGAAGTAGGGCGCAAACAGTCCGACGTCGCGCAGACATTGGTGCGTTCGGTGGCGTCGATACCCCAAATCCGTCTCGTCGAGATGTCATGCCCGGTCTCCCTGTCGTTGATGCGGGGAGCGGGGACCGGGGCCTGCGGTTCGTCCACCCGAGCCGCAGGCACTGGGTCCACGCCCGTCGCCTTCCGTGAGGTTCTGCCGATGGGGCGAGGTTCTCGGATTTCAGGTGTCGACTCAACCCCCCGTTCAGCGTGGAACGACTGCCTTGCCCAGCTCCTCCCAGCGCTCGCGTACGGCGTCGACGATCTCGGCGTCGGCCAGCCACTCGGGAGAGCGCAGCAGCTGGGTGGTCTCGCGGTACCGGACGTAGCGCTCCGGGTCGAGCGCCATGTAGGCGGCGAGCCGGTCGGAGAAGTCCGACGAGGTCGGATCGACCTCCTGAGCGACGCCGTCGATCGTGTACTCCACACCGGGAATGCGGTGGTCGAGGGTGTTCGACGAGGTCCAGCAGTACTTGATCAGGGCATCGGCCTTGGCGTAGTACCGCCCCGCCAGTCCGGTCAGCTCATCGGTGCGCTCGGTCAGGTGAGCGGCCAGCTCGGTGCGCAGGTCCGAGGCCTCCAGTGCGGCGGCAGTCATTCCCTGCCCGTAGACGGGGTTGAAGCCCATCCAGGCGTCACCGAGGGCGAGAAAGCATTCGGGCCGCTCCGGCTGGCCGGCGAAGTCGCGAAGCCGGCTGCGGGTATCGCGCCACATCGAGATCTTCTCGGGGAACGTCACCTGCGACAGCGCCTTGTCCAGTTCGGGCACGCCGATGCTCGAGATGAAGTCGCGCAGCTTCTCCTCGGTCCGGGGCGGGTGGTCACCGGCGGAGCCCTGAGCGGTCAGGATCCAGCGGCGCTCGCCCTCGACGACCCACATCGCCATTGCCCGGGACGCCGATTCGGGGGTCAGGGCGCCGTCCCCGAACGCGGTGAGTGCGAGTGCCTGGAAGCCCGGGTCCCAGTCCTCGGGTACCTCCAGGAAGGTGGAGGAGTAGCCCCAGTGCGCGTTGACGACTTCCTCTCGGGGAGTGGGGTAGCCGAGCGCCTGCAGCCACGTCGGAGACTCGGAGAACCGACCGCTGGCGTCGATCACCAGATCGGCGGGCAGCTCCTCCCCGTGGGTGGTGCGCACCCCCGTGACCCGGCCGTCGGCGCCGAGCAGTCCGGCCACCTCGACGCCTGAGCGGTACTGCACGC
>NZ_WXYH01000122.1:0-103084 GCF_009872365.1 Rhodococcus sp. T7 | reverse complement strand
CCCACCCCGCACCCCCCCGGCCCGCGCCCGGCGTCCCGATCGCGATATCGGTCGACCCGCTCAACTTCGCCAACAGCACCGCCAACGCCGCATGCACCACCATGAACGGCGTCGCACTCTGCTCGCGGGCCAGCGCCGCGAGACGCGCCACCGTCGCCGTCGGCACCGTGAAGTCGATACTCGCACCCACCCCCGACCGCACCGCCGGACGTGGCCGATCAAGCGGCAGAGCCAGCACGTCCGGCAGACCCGACAGCGCATCCACCCAGTACTCGAGCTGCTGCGACATCAGCGACGTGGGATCGTCCTCGGAGCCGAGAACGTCTCGTTGCCACAGGGTGTAGTCCGCATACTGCACCGGCAGCGGGGTCCACGACGGTGCGTCGCCGGCTGTACGCGTGGAATAGGCGTGCACCAGGTCGCGGGCGAGTACCTGAATCGACCACCCGTCGATGCTGATGTGGTGCACCACCATCACCAGCACGTGTTCGTCGGGCGCCTCGCACCGCAACAATGTGAGGGCGATCGGGATGTGTGTGGTCACGTCGAATCCGCGTGCCACCGCTTCCCGGATCCGTGTATCCAGAGCGTCGGCCGGGGCGACGCCGGGCACAACATCGACCAGATCATCGGTCGCGGCGTGATCGACCGGCAGCACCAGCTGATAGGGGCCGTCAGGGGATTCGGGAAACATCGTCCGCAGCGATTCGTGCCGTTCGACGATGTCCGCGGCGGCCCGGCGGAGCGCCTCGACGTCGAGGGAGCCGGACAGCCGCAGTGCCGCCGCGACATTGTAGGCACTCGACGTGGGGTCGAACCGATTGAAGAACCACACTCGAGTCTGAGCCAGGGACAGGGGAAGCCTGTCCGGCCTCGGGCCGGACACGAGTGCGGGGCGCGGTCCCGCACCGGCGTGCGACCGGTCGACGACGGCGGCCAGAACCCCCACGGTGGGCGCCTCGAACAGCGACCGCACGTTCAACCCGGTGCCGAGCTCAGCGTTGATCCGGGCCACCACACGAGTCGCGGTGAGGGAGTTGCCGCCGAGATCGAAGAAATTGTCCGACATACCGATCCGCGAGACGCCGAGTACGTCCGCGAGAATCTCCGCGAGGACGTACTCGGTCGGGGTGCCGGGCGGGACGAACTGTGCGGAACTCGCGAACTCCGGGACCGGCAGTGCCTTGCGGTCGAGTTTGCCGTTCGCAGTCAACGGCAGTTCCGCGAGCACGACCAGCGCCGACGGCACCATGTACCGGGGAAGCACCGTTGCGGCCGCGTCGAGTAGCGCCCGCTCGTCCGGGGATCTTCCGGGCGCAGGCACCACGTATCCGGCGAGGTAGTCGCCGGTGGACCCGTCATTGCGGGCCAGTGCCGCCGCCTGTGCGACATCTTCGTGCCGGAGCAGCGCCGCCTCGATCTCCCCGAGTTCGATGCGCTGGCCGCGGAGCTTGACCTGGAAGTCCGTGCGGCCCAAATATTCGAGGTGCCCGGTCGGGAGCCACCGAACAAGGTCACCGGTGCGGTACAGCCGACTACCGTCTCGCGCATTTCCCGCGGCCACGAAGGGGTTCGCGACGAACCTGTTCGCCGTCAGATCCGGCCGGGCCTGGTATCCGCGGGCGAGTTGGATCCCGCCGAGATACAACTCCCCCGCTACCCCGACGGGGACGGGACCCAGGCGTCCGTCGAGCACATACGTCTGGGTGTTCCAGACCGGCGCTCCGATCGGCACGGTGGACTCGTCCGGCCCGGTCTCGTAGTGGGTCACGTCCACCGCTGCTTCGGTGGGACCGTACAGGTTGTGCAGCTCCGCCCCGCTCATCCGGTGCAGATCCGCCGCCGTCACAGGAGGCAGCGCCTCACCACTGGTGAACACCCGGCGCAACGAAGGGCACCCGTCGACGTGTGCCCCGGCCAGGAACACCGCGAGCATCGACGGCACGAAATGCACCGTGGTCACGGATTCTTCGCGGATCACCCGCTCGAGATAGGCGGGATCACGGTGCCCGTCCGGCTCGGCGATCACCAGCCGCGCGCCGGTCTGCAACGGCCAGAACAACTCCCACACCGACACGTCGAAGGTCGCGGGGGTCTTCTGGAGAACCACGTCGTCGCCGCTGAGCGGGTACCGATTCTGCATCCACAGCAGCCGGTTGACGATGCCCTCGTGCGGTACTGCCACACCCTTGGGTCTGCCCGTGGAGCCGGAGGTGAAGATGACATACGCAGGGCTTCGGGCATGCAACGGCCCCAACCGGTCCCGCTCTCGGACGGGGTCATCGGACAGCCCCGACAGGTCGAGGGTGTCGAGGTCGACCGCCGGAACCTCGGTGGGCAGCGTCACCCGATCCGCGGTGGTGGTGAGAACGACGACCGGACCGGCAGTGGCCGCGATGTACGCGATCCGCTCGGCCGGCTGGTCCGGGTCTATCGGGACGTACGCACCGCCGGCCTTGATCACGGCATAGATTCCCACCAGCAGATCCACCGACCGTCGCACCGCTACACCCACGAGCGATTCGGGGCCCACGCCGCCGTTGATCAGGAACCGCGCCAGCTGATTCGCGCGAGCGTCGAACTGTGCGTACGTCGACACGGCCCCCTCGAACACGACGGCTGGGGCGTCGGGCGTGTGAGCCACCTGCGCGTCGAACAGCTCGGCGAGAGTGAGTCGAGGCACGTGGTGCTCCGTCGCATTCCACGTGTCGACCACCAGCTCCCGTTCCTTCGGAACAAAAACGTCGACGTCGCCGACCGGTGTGTCCGCGTCGCGCGCGATGGTCTCGAGAATCCCGATCACGCGCGCCGCGAGTGTCGTGACGGTATCGCGATCGAAAATTCCGCGCCGGTAACGCAGGCTCAACCGCAATCGGGGTTCGAGGATCGACAGCAGTGTGATCGGGTAGTGCGTGGCGTCACGCGCATCGAGAGCGGTCACTCGCATTCCCGCGATGTCGGTGTGCTCGTCGAATCCGGACTTGTCGACGGGGTACGACTCGAACACCGACAGCGTGTCGAACAGGTTGCCCAGACCCATGCGCGCCTGGATGTCGCCGAGTCCGAGGTAATGGTGATCGAGCAGGGAAACCTGCTCACCCTGGAGGCGTGTGAGCAGCTGCGCACACGTCTCGTCCGGGTCCATCCGCATCCGCACGGGCACGGTGTTGATGAAAAGCCCCAGCATGCCCTCGACACCGGACAGCTGCGGCGGACGACCCGACACGGTGGCACCGAACACCACGTCGCGACGGGAGAGCAACCGGGACAGCAGTATTCCCCACGCCGCCTGGACCACGGTGTTCATGGTGACTCCGTGGCGCGCCACCACCGCGTCGAGCGCATCGATGAGGGCCGCGGGTAGTGCGATGTCGAGCTCACCCGGAACGCCGTGCTGTTCGGAGGACGCATGCGGTGCCAGCAGTGTCGGCTCGTCGAACCCCTCCAGCGCGCGTTCCCAGGCCCTCAGGGATTCGTCTCGGTCGCGTGTCGCCACCCATTCCAGGTAGGCGCTGTACGGCCGCGGTTCCGGGAGGGCGGGAGCGCCGTCCGCGGCATAGCGGACCAGTAACTCGCGCACCAGCAGTGGCATCGACCATCCGTCGAGGATGATGTGGTGGTTGGTCAGTGCCAGCACGTGACGCTCGGGTGCAGTGCGAATCAACAGCAGGCGCACCAGCGGAGGTCGGGCGAGGTCGAATCGGGCGACACGGTCGTCGTCGAGGAGACGCTCGAGTTCCTCTCCGGCCCTCGACCCGTACCCGGTCAGATCCACCTCACGCCACGGCACGTCCACCCTGTCGACAACCAACTGCGCCGGGACTCCGTGCTCGTTGTACTCGAATGCGGCACGCAGATTGGCGTGGTGTGCGAGCACGCCGGCGGCAGCACGGCGCAACCGCGCCGAGTCGACCGCGCCCTCGAGGTCGATGCGCAGTTGCGCGGTGTAGATGTCCAGTGAATCGGCGGCGAGCGTCGAGTGGAACAGCAGACCGGATTGCAACGGGGACAGCGACCAGATCTCTCGCAGCCCCGGATACGAGTGTTCCCAACACTCGATCCGACTCTGGCTCACCGTGACCAGCGGGCAATCGGACGGTGTCAGACCACCCGCGACGGGCTGAACAGTGTGCGCGGCAAGACCGTCGAGGGCGCTTCGCCACAGATCCGCGAGGGCGGCGACGTCGGAGTCGCGGATCACCCCGGTCGGATATGCGAACGATGCCGTCAACCGGGGCCCCTCGGGGCTGTCGACCACCATCGCGTTGATGTCGATCACCGCAGCCACCGCCATGCCGGATCCACTCGCTGTGATCAGGTCCGGTGACTCGGGGTCCGGCATCCAGCCCAGATCCTGCAACTCGCCGAGGTGTTGCACGCCCACGCGGCCCAGGTAGTTGAAGCTGATCTGCGGCTCCGGAAGACCCCCGAGAATCGACCTTGCGCTCTCGTCGAGATGCCGAAGCAATCCGAATCCGATGCCACGGGCAGGCACCGCGACGAGCTGTTCCTTGACGGTCTTGATCACGACACCGGCAGCATGTGCACCCTCGAACGCCCCGCCGAGATCGACGGCCGGCAGTTCGAGCCGGACCGGGAAGGCACTGGTGAACCAACCGACGGTACGTGCAGGATCCGCACCGGCCACGGCCTCCTCCTCGCGCCCATGGCCTTCCAACGTCAGCAACACCGAACGTTCGTCGACCCCGTGCGAGTGTCGCCACTGCACGACCGCCATCGCCAGTGCCGACAGGAGCCCGTCGTTGACGCCGCAGCCGAACACATCAGGAAGTCGAGCGAGCACCGCATCGGTCACGGCGGAATTCACGTCGATGTGTACCCGCTCGGTCGTGCGCATCGTGTCGATCGCGGGCGCGATCGGACGTGTGCCGATCTGTGGGTCGGGGCCGCTGAGAACCTCTCGCCAATAGGGCAACTCGTCTCTGTGAGCTCCTCGATCTGCCGCGTCCTGCAGTCCATACGCCCAGCGGCGGAACGACGTGCCCACCGGGGCCAGCGTCGGCGTCTGCCCCGCACTCAGCTGCAGCCACGCCGTCGCGAGGTCCGGCAACAGCACGCGCCACGACACACCGTCCACCACCAGGTGGTGCGCGAGAATCAGCAGTCGGCCTGGTGCACCGGCAGATTCGGAGACACACCACACCAGCTGAAGCATGACCCCGCTCGCCGGGTCCAGGCGCGCCGCAGCCGCCGCACACTCGACGCTCACCACGTCGGTGAACGCACGGCTCCCGGGTGCCGCCGCCGTGACGACCCTCGAAATCCGATCGCCCGCCGGCACGCTGCCGACGGCCGTCGTCTCGAACGCCCAGGTACCGTCGCCGTCGGGGACGAACTTCGAGCGCAGAGCATCGTGGTGATCGAGCACCGCCGCGAGCGTCGCACTCAACCGATCCGAATCGACATCTGACGGCAAAGTCAGCAGGAGCGCCTGGAAGTAATCGTCGAAAGGGCCGCGCTCGAGCATCGAGCACATGATCGGCGTCGGCGGGATACGCCCGACGCCGCCGCCCTCGAGCTCCTCGAGGACGACCGCCGTTGCCGCCTCCACCGGCACCGCCACTGCGGCGATTGCGGCGATCGTCTTGTGCTCGAACACCGCCCGCGCACTGAAGCTGAGACCGAGCTCCCTGGCTCGGGCGGCGATCTGCATCGCGACGATGCTGTCGCCGCCGAGCGCGAAGAGACTGTCGTCCACACTCACCCGGTCGAGGCCGAGCGCCTCGGTGACGAGACCCGAGAGCAGCTCCTCCGCCGGTGTCGACGCGGCGCGGAACTCGTGTTCAGCTGACCCGAAGTGCGGTTGAGGCAGTGCACTCCGGTCGAGTTTGCCTGCCGCCGTCACCGGCACGTGTTCGAGCGACATCACTACCGACGGGATCATGTGGGACGGCACGATTTCGGCGACACCCTCGACAATCGCGACCGGATCGAATTCACGACCGGTGTCGAGACGCACGTACGAGACCAGCGCCGTCGTGCCGCTCGCCGTCCGATGAACCACCGTCGCCGCGAAGTTGACGCCGTCCTGGGCGAGCAGTGCCGCGTCGATCTCGCCGAGCTCGATGCGGAAGCCACGGATCTTGACCTGGGTGTCGGACCGGCCGATGAACTCGAGCGTGTAGTTGCCTGCCTCGGTTCCCTGCGACGACCGCACCCAGCGCACCTCGTCACCGGTGCGGTAGAGCCGAGACCCCGGCTCACCGAAGGGGTTGGCCACGAATCGGTTCGCCGTCAGCCCGTGCCGATGGTGATAGCCACGTGCGATTCCGGGGCCGGCGAGGTAGAGCTCACCCACCACCCCCACGGGCACGGCACGGAGCTTGCGGTCGAGCACCACGACGCTCGCCCCCTGGATCGGCCTGCCGATGGTAATCGGATCGCCCGGCGTCAGCGGCTCACCTGCGGTGATGATGATGGTCGTCTCGGTCGGCCCGTAACTGTTGGTGAGGCGGCACACCTGCCCGAAGCGCTCCACCAGGTCGGGGGTGCACACGTCCCCGCCCACCACCACCGCCTCGAGATGTTCGAGCCCACGCGGGTCGACTGTGTTCATCACCGTCGGAGCCGTGATGATGTGGGTCACGCGCTGTTCGCTCAGCAGGTCGACGAGGTCGGTTCCACCGTGCACCTCGGGCGGGGTGACAACCATCGTGGCACCGGCGCTGAACGCCTGGATCATCTCGAATACCGAGGCATCGAAACTGGCCGACGAGAACCGCAGCATCCGCGATTCGTGGTGAATGCCGAGTTCCGGGCGGGCGCCGGCCGCGAAGTTCGACAGACCGCTGTGGGTGACGACGACCCCTTTCGGAAGCCCTGTCGATCCCGATGTGTAGATCATGTACGCGGGGTGGTGGACCGACAGCGGGGCGCGACGATCCACGTCGCCGATCGCGGCGCTCCGCTCCCGGTCGCACCGGGCGCGCACCTCGTCGTCGTCGAGGACGAGCCAGTGAATGCCGTCGGGCAGTGTTGCACGCAGTTCGTGCAGTGTGAGCCCCACCAGTGCCCCCGAATCGGACAGCATGTGCGCGACTCGCTCGGGTGGCAGCTTCGGATCGACAGGCACGAAAGCGGCCCCGGTCTTGGCGACCGCCCAGAACGCGACGAGTGACTCTGCCGACCGGGGAAGACTCAGCGCGACGAAGGTTTCCGGTCCGGCCCCCGATTCGATCAGCAGTCGCGCCAGTTGATTGGATCGCTGGTCCAGCTCGCGGTAGGTGATCGCCCGTCCCGCCGCCCGAATCGCGACTGCGTCCGGTGAGGTCGCAACGCCGTCGGCCAGCAAGTCGGGGAGGAGCCGCGCCGGCTCTGCCCGCGGACCGCGACACGGCACGAGATCCGCGCGTTCGTCGGCGTGCAGCACGTCGAGAGCGGCGATGCGGTCGGTGGCGGCCGACGCGGCGAAGGCGGCGAAGAATTCGAGGAACCGGGCATGGTGACCGTGCAGTTCCTGTTCGGTGTACAGATTAGGGTTGGCCTCGAAGTCGACCTGCGCCACGTCGCCTGCGACACCGGGATAGATGTTCACTGCGAGGTCCTCCACCGGACCGGTGGTCAGCACGTGGAGCCGGCCGATCGACGGACCGAGCCGAATCTCGTCGTGGAACATCATGATGTTGATCGACGGCCCGAAAAAGCCGCGACGACCACCCAGGATGCCCGCATCCCGTCGTATGTCCTCGTGCCGGTACCTCTGGTGACGTAGCGCTCCGGTGAGCGCCAGTTGCGTGCATCTCATCAAGTCGACGGAGGTCGTTTCCTCCCCGACCGAGAGTCGGATCGGGAGGACGTTGGAGATCATGCCGCCCGAGCGGCGCAACCGGGAGGTGGTGCGTGCCGAGACCGGCAAGCTCAACACCACGTCGTCCTGGCCGGTCAGGCGGGACAGGAATGCAGCGACGGCAGCCACCGCGGCTGTCGCGAACGTCGCCCCGGGTTCCCGATCGGTCAGATTCTGCAGTGCGGCTGTCGTAGCGGCGGACAGCGGTGCGCTGCTCACCAGCGACTGCGCGCCGATCTCGGCCGCTCGCCCGGCGAGGCTGATCGTCGGTGGAAGATCGAGGCTGCGTTCGGCCCAGTACTTGCGGTCCGTCTCGAACCGGCTCGAGGTGCGGTAGCGCGCCTCTTCTTCGACGACCTCCCGCAATCCACTCGCGGTGAACTCGGCCGGCGTCCGACCCTCGACAGCCGCGGTGTACAGCTCCGCGGCGCGGTTCATGAACGTCATGGCGCCGAAGCCGTCGAGGGCAATGTGGTGAATTCGCGAGTACCAGAAGTAGCAGTCGTCGGCGACACGCAACATGGCCGAGCGGATCAGCCGATCATGGAGGAGATCGATCGGGTTGCCGCATTCGGCGCGCATCCACGCGTGCGCCGCAGCCCGCGGATCGGGGTCGGAACGGAAGTCGAGGTGTGTCATCTCGAAGCCGAGCGACTCGTCGACCGTCTGGAGCGGCTCACCGTCCCACTCGACGATCCGGAGCAGTCCGGTACCGAGTTCCCGGAGCGCGGCGGGTCCGATCCGCGCGAGCAGGCCGATGTCGAGATCGGCGATACCGACCTCGACGTACTGAGCGATGACGATCGGAACGTCGCCCAGCAGGTGCTGGGCGAACCACATTCCACGTTGAGCGGCGGAGAGTGGGAACAACTCGGACGGCGCTACGACATTCGCCATCACCGTGTCCGAAGGGACCGAATTCGTATCGAAATCGTCCAGCGATGACACCCTCGGCCCTCGGCAATCCATATATCGACACTGAAGCGCGCGAAGGGAACACCCATGTCACTCAGTTGCGGCTATCGACTCGTCTCTCCGACGCTACGCGCGCCCCAGCAGCCGACGCGAGACCTTGCTCCGTTCAGACCCCGCGGTCTCTAAATCTCGGCGATCAGAGGAGAGCACAACGGACGGTTTTTTTTGTGCATCAAACGCTTCAGGTTCCGGGTGGACGGTCAGCCGTTGGCCGGCCGCCACAGTTCGAGTCGCGGAATGTCCGGCGGCTCGAATCCCAGTACCTGCCCGTAGAAGGAGAGTTCGGCGTTACGGGAGCTGATGAGGGTGGCCAGCTTCCGGAATCCGTGCGACTCCCCCTCGTACTCGAGGTAGGCGTGCGGAATTCCCTTCTCCACGAGCGCATCCCGGAACCGTTCCGCCTGCGACGGCGGCACGATCGGATCGTCGAGCCCCTGCAGCAGCAGCACCGGGCAGTTCAGCCCGGCGACGTTGTTGAGCGGCGCCCGCTCGGCGTAGAGGTCGGCGGCCTCGGGCAGCGGTCCGATCAGACCGTCGATGTACCGGGACTCGAAGTCGTGCGTCTCCTTCACGAAACCGTCGAGTTCGGCCACACCGAAGTAGGAGGCACCGCAGGCGAACACGTCCGACGTCGTCAGTGCCGCGAGCACGGTCCAGCCGCCGGCGGATCCGCCTTCGATCGCCAGCCGGCGGGGGTCCGCCATCCCCGCCTCGGCCAGGCCGGTCACCGCGGTCACCACGTCCTCGACGTCGACGACCCCCCACTGGCCCCGCAGCCGGTTGCGGTATTCGCGCCCGTACCCGGTGGACCCGCCGTAGTTCACGTCGACGACACCGATGCCGCGGCTGGTGAAGAACGCGAACACGGGATTCAGCGACGGCGCGACCCGCGACGTCGGCCCGCCGTGCACGAACGCCACGTACGGCGGCAGTTCGCCGTCCTCGCCCCGGTACCGCGGGTGCCGCGGCGGGTAGGCGATCGCGTGCACTTCGCGTTCGGCACCCTGGAATGTCAGCTGCCGGGCTTCGGGGAGGTACGCCGCCTCGGGCAGTTCGGTGACGGACAGCCGGACGGTGCGGAGTTCACCGGTGTCGAGGTCGAGTTCGCGCAGGCCCGCCGGGGTCTGGGCGCCGCCGGTGAGCAGCAGGATCCGGTTACCGTTACGATCCCCGAGCCCGATGCTGGTGTGCCCGTCCAGCGGGATGTCCACCAGCGAACCGGTCGCCGGATCGAGCACGGCGAGGGTGTCGGTGCCGAACGTCCGCACGGTCAGCAGTGAGCCGTCGTCGCGGCGGGTGTGCCAGCGGCCGCCGAGCATCCACAGGGCACCGCCGAAGTCGGCGTCCATCGGGCACAACGCCACCGGCGCGGGGTCGTCGATGCCCACCCGGTACAGATTCCACCAGCCGCTGCGGTCGCTGATCGTGTACAGCTCGGTGGGCCCGGCCCATTCCGGTTGCAGCACCGATTCCTCGGTACCGCCGAGAAGTGTCCGCACCTTCCCGTTGACGCGGCCGCCCTCGACGGCCACGACCCTGAGCTCGGTGCCGTCCCACGGCATCTGGGGGTGGTCCCACGCGATCCACGCGAGGTGTCTGCGGTCCGGGGACAGCCGCGGATTGGCCAGGAAGTCCGAGCCGGCGACGACGGACCGCACCCGATGCGGGTCTTCGGCCGCCGACCCGTCCAGCGGGACGACGCAGATGTCGCGGGACACGCCGCCCTCGGTGTCGTGCGTTTCGCGGACCGCCCACACCTCGCCGTCGACCACCGACAGGTCGCCGTACCGCAGCGAGCAGGGCTGCGGCGGCTCCGGTGTCAGCGGCACCGGGGTCCCGCCTTCCAGCAGGTACAGGCGCTGGTCGCTGAACTCGGCGAACACCAGGTGGCCGGCGTCGGTGACGGTCCAGCCGCCGCCGCCGTACTCGTGGACGCGGGTGCGGGCGTTCCACGGCGCGGGCAGAATGTCTTCCGGCTCGTCGTCGAGGCCGAGCCGCCGCACCGCGACCCGCCCGCCTTCGCTGGGTCGTAGTTCCGACCACCACACGTCGTCGCCCACGTACCGGCCACCCTCGACGGCGTGGCCGCTGGAGGCGAGGTCCGCCGCCGCGATCGGAGAGGGCCAGGAACCGTAGGGCGCAGAGGTCATCCGCCGAGGATATTCCGCCGCCCGCTACTCCGCTGGCAGCCACGCGCCGTGAAGGCCCGCCGGAACCCGAATCGGTAGTCGCACCTTCCCGATCGGCCCCGACCCGGGGTCGTCGGCGGGCAGCACGAAGAACCAGGACGTCAGGTCGCTGCGGTCGGTGCCGATCATCCCCCAGTACTCGTGCTCGGCGCCGGGCATGAAGATCGGTTCGCCCACCGACACGCTGCCCGGGTCCCAGTGCGTCTCGGTGCCGCGGGCGGTGTCGAAGAACCACAGCGAATCCTGCCGTCCCTGGCTGCGGTCGAGTTTGCCGACCGTCGCCACGGTGCGGTGCCCCCTGGTCAGTTCCCGGTCGTCGACCCGTGGGAACTCGACGTCGCGGTCGCACACCACCTCTCGTGTCACCCGTCCACTGCCGGGGTCGACGACGGCGCGGACCAGCGAGCCGAGGGACGGCGCCGGAGCCTTCGCGAATCCACCGGGATACGTCCACTCCACGTAGTCGACGCTCACCCTCCCGTCGGGCAGGTCGAACGCGTTCGCGAAGTGCCACACCCAGTACGCGTCGTGCGTCGTCCACCGCACCGGACCGCCGTCGCGGGGAATCAGCGCGATACGCGTGCCGTCCTCCGGCCGCCAGTCCAGCACGGACCCGCCGGTCAGCACCGCGGCGATGTCGAACACCAGCGGGCACAGCATCAGCACGATGTACCGCTCTGTCAGCGCCATGTCGTGGATCATCAGCGGTGTGTCGACGCCCTCGACCGCCGTCGGGGTCCGCGCGACCGAGCCGTCGGGATTCGCCACCGACCACGTCAGATACGGGGGCTCCAACATGTAATTGAACAGGACCATCTGCCCGTTGACCGGGTCGATCTTGGGGTGCGCGGTGCTGCCCACGCTCATGGCGCCGTCGCAGTTGTCCCGCCCGAGCGTGCTCAGGTCGGCCGGGTCGAGGCGGAACGGCAGCGTGGTCTCGGCCATCGCGAGGAGTCGTCCGCCGTGCCGGACGATGTTGATGTCGGGCAGTTCCCGGGACGTGCCGGCCAGTTCGGGCCCCACTTCGTCCTCGGTCGGCGTGTAGAGGTCGGTGACCCCGGCCCAGATGACGTGCCCGGCCTTCTCTTCCGCCGTCACCATGGGCGTGCGGACGAACCGGTTGGTGTACCGGGCCGCGCCGTCGGCCAATTCGACCCGGTGAACCATTCCGTCACCGTCGAGCGGATACACGTAGGTGCCGATCGGGTCGAACCGCGGATTGGGACCGTTGCGCAGATAGGCGCCGTGCAGATCGGCGGGCAGTTCGCCGATCACCTCGAGGTCCCGGACGTCGACCTCCTCCCGCTGCGGCTCGAACACCCCGACGAGATGGCTGTGGTGCGCGATATCGACGGGGCCGGGACGACGGGTTACCGGTGCTGACATGTGGGGTCATTCCCTCCGGGCGCGGTGAACACGACCCCCTCTCGAGGGTACGTCGGGCACCTGCGCGGGCGGCGGGTTTCGACGACACGACGGCGGCCCGATACCCACCAGTAGAAATCGGGTTGCCCGGGAGTGGGAGAATGACCGTCGTGAGCAACCCAGACCACGGCCACCACCGCATGCCGCATCGCAAGCTGGAGCAGTCCACCAAGCTCCAGAACGTGCTCTACGAGATTCGTGGACCGGTCCATGCCCACGCCGCCCGGCTGGAGGCGGAGGGACACCGGATCCTCAAGCTCAACATCGGCAACCCCGCGCCGTTCGGTTTCGACGCGCCCGACGTGATCATGCGCGACATGATCGCCGCGCTCCCGTACGCGCAGGGGTACTCCGAGTCCAAGGGCATCCTGTCGGCGCGCCGCGCGATCGTCACCCGCTACGAACTGGTCGCCGGATTCCCCGAACTCGACGTCGACGACATCTACCTGGGCAACGGCGTGTCCGAGCTCATCACGATGACGATGCAGGCGCTCCTCGACAACGGCGACGAGGTGCTGATCCCGGCGCCGGACTACCCGCTGTGGACGGCGATGACGAGCCTCGCCGGCGGTACCCCGGTGCACTACCTGTGCGACGAGGGCAACGACTGGAACCCGGACATCGCGGACATCGAGTCCAAGATCACCGACAAGACCAAGGCCCTGCTCGTCATCAACCCGAACAATCCGACGGGTGCGGTGTACTCGATGGAGGTGCTGCAGCAGCTCGTCGACCTGGCGCGCAAGCATCAGCTGCTGCTTCTCGCGGACGAGATCTACGACAAGATCCTCTACGACGACGCCAAGCACATCTCGCTGGCGACGCTGGCCCCGGATCTGCTGTGCCTGACGTTCAACGGCCTGTCGAAGGCGTACCGCGTCGCGGGTTACCGGTCCGGCTGGGTGGCCATCACCGGCCCGAAGGAGCACGCCGCCGGTTTCCTGGAGGGTCTCGACCTGCTGGCGTCGACGCGGCTGTGCCCGAACGTGCCCGGTCAGCACGCCATCCAGGTGGCGCTCGGCGGGCACCAGAGCATCGAAGACCTGATCCTGCCGGGTGGCCGGCTGCTCGAGCAGCGTGACGTGGCGTGGGAACGCCTGAACATGATCCCGGGTGTCTCGTGTGTGAAGCCGAAGGGCGCGCTGTACGCGTTCCCGCGTCTGGACCCGAACGTCTACGAGATCTACGACGACGAGAAGCTGGTCCAGGACCTGCTGCTGCAGGAGAAGATCCTGATGGTGCAGGGCACCGGTTTCAACTGGCCGGACCACGACCACCTCCGGATCGTGACGCTGCCGTGGGCACGGGATCTCGCTGTCGCCATCGAGCGGTTCGGTAATTTCCTCACCAGCTACAAGCAGTAGGATCGAGACACAGCAAGCGACACGCGCGTCGCTTGCGTGTCTCCTGGGGGAAAACAATGGTCACCAGCACCCGCGCGCGTTTCGGACAATTCGTCCACCGGCGACGGCGTTTGCTGAACCTCACACAGGACCAGGTCACGGCCGCCGGTGGCCCGTCCGACGCAGCTCAGACACGCGCCGAGAACGGGACCGGCCCGGATCCGAGCATCGAGACGCTCCGCAAACTAGACGTCGCGCTGCGGTGGGCGCCGGGCAGCGCGGCCCGCACCCTCGACGGCGGTCACCCGACTCCCCTCGAGGCGCTCGACGGGGACGAGCGGGCGCCGTCGTCGCGTCCGCTGACGCTCGGACCGTCGGAGATTCCGCTGGATCTGGACACGATCATCGAGATCCTGGGGCCGCACACCCAGCTCACGAGGCTGAGCGTGGCGCACCCCGAGGTTCCGGGTCTGGTCGAGGCGGCAGGTGAACTGAGCCGTGTGGTCTCGAAGATCACCGGCGCTTACGTGACGCGGTTGCTGGAAGTCAACGGAGGACCTGCCGGACCCCGCCAGCCGCTGGTGGAGTTCGCGTTCGGCCACCTCCTGGAGGAGCCGTCGACCGTCACCGACCCTCGCGAACTGGAGGAGGCGCGGTATCGCCGTTTCCTCTACGGCCGGGGGGAGGATCTCGACGCGGCCACCCGGGAGCGTTTCTGGCGCCGATGGGAGGACGCGGTGAAACTCGTCGCCACCGACGATCCTGAACGCAGCGGAGACGCGGAGGTGACCGCATGAACGGGGTGCCGTTGTCGGTGCGGGTCAACCGCCTGTTCTCCCTCGCCCACGATCTCGACGGTCCCGAACCGGGCGAGGACACGGTCGCCGCGGGGGTGTCGCGGATCCTCGGCCGCCCCGTCGCGCCGTCCGAGATCGAGTCTCTGCGCAGGAACGATCACGAGCCTCCGGAGCCCGACGTCCTGCGGGCGGTCGCGCAGCATTTCCACGCCCCCGAGCAGTACCTCGCGGCCGACGGCTACCACGACTACGACACCCTGGTCCGGTTCAAGATCGCGGTCCGCGAGGCGGGGGTGCGGCACCTGTCGATGAGATCGCTCGACGCGAACGCGGAGCCGACCACCGCCGAGATGGAATCGCTGATCCCGCTGCTGGAGAATCTGCGGCGGAGCCACGGCCCGTTGCCGGTCGCGTCGCCGGACCCCCGTCAGACCTGAGCGGGGACGCGCGCCGACGGGTCCTCGGGCCCGCCGAACTGCGGGAGGCGCCGCGCCCACAGCGCGGCCGCCGTCTGCTCGCCGTCCTTCCAGTGGTCGGCCAGCCGTGCCAGTTCCCAGGGTTCGCCGCCGACGTCGGTCGCGAACCGGTGCGTCGTCCCGCCCGTGCCGTGTGCCCGGTGACCGGCGCTGCGGGCCAGGCACGCGAGGTGCAGTCGCGCCGCCGTGACCACGGGCGGTGCGATGCCGGTGTGGTCGCCGAGTTCGAACACGACGTGCCGGTCGAGGATCATGATCGCGTCGCGGATCTCGACGCTCATCCGGTCCAGGCGGCCGCGGACGGACAGCGCCCGGCGGTCGGCCGGCCGCAGTTCCAGGACCACTTCGGGGACCGCGCCCGTCAGGGTCCGCCACATCGGCTGCAGCCGGCGAATGACCCGCCGCGACCGCCACCGGTGACCGAGCACCCGGACGGCCGGCCCCGCCGCGATAAGTGTGCCTACCGATACTGCGATCAGGCGGACCAGCAGCCCCGACTCGGCGCGTACTTCTGTGAATCCGTTGCCCTCCCGGACGACATTGAGAACACCAGCCGCCGCTATGAGCGCCATGTCCATCGCCTCCACAAATGCCAGCGCCAGAACAGCAACGAAGATGCGGCGTTCGCGCCCCCGTGAGGCGCGGCGGATACTTTTTGCCGCTATCCAGGTGATCAATACGCACGCGCTGAAAAGCGGGATCGAATAGGTGATGCAATACGCGGCGAAGTACCACGCGGCACCCTTCTCGATGGACACATTCGCTTCTCGAGCGGGACCGCTCAGAAAGATCAGCGCCATCGAGGGCACCGCCATCGCAATGAGGGCAATGCTGTGGATTCTCGGCATCCGATCAGGTCCCAGTGCCCACGTCGAGAACAAGCTCAGCAGGGACGCCGCCATCAGCATGATGCAGATATTGCTGGCCGAGGTAGCGGCCCCGCGACCCAGCCATGAGCTGGCGAGCTCACGAACTCCTGGCTGTGGCAGCGTGACCGAGAGGGCGGCGAAGGTGAGCGCTGCATTCATCCTGTGTTCGGCGAGTGTCGAACGGAGGACTGCGAAACGCACCAAAGCCACGCCCCATATCAGGGCGAGCACGGGCCAGACGACGAAGGCGGGCGGCATGTGCACGCGTTAGAAGCTTCCGAGCATCCGAGCGGTGCGAGCATCGCTGTGGTGCTCGCTACCGTCGGCTCGACGACCGGCCATGATGAGCGTAGCCAGTAGCTCCGCCTCGTATTCCTGATCGCTCGAGTAGTTGGACCGCCCGAACACCTTCACGACACCCGCTGTGTCGACGCCAGGAATGCCCCTCCGCGGCAACTGTGCAGGTTCCGAGATCTCGCCGATCGCCTCGCGATCGTGCCCTAATTCCATGTGAGCAATCTCGTGGCAGATGATGTGAGTGGCGTGCACGTCCGACGTCCCGCCGGGATACAGAATCACGTCGTCGTCGGCTCGCGAGAGCCAGAGGCCGAAGTGACCTCCCGCAATGAGTGACCGGTCGACGGAAATCAACTCGATGGGCCGTCCACGACGGCTCGCCACACTGTCGACGAGCTGATCCCTGGTCCAGGGCATGGGAATACCCATCTCCGCCATGATCCGGCGAAGGTGGTTTCTGGATCGCGACGGCCGCGAGATTCGCACTGGGAACACCTCCGAACGGCGATAATCCTAAGCCGTCGGACTCCAGGTCACGACACGGTGGCAGATTTCACCTACCCAGTTGACGAATACCCCCACCGTGTCGGTAGATTGGCAACCGGCACCTCGAGTGCCGCGAGCACCTGTCGCCCCTCCCCCCCCCTGTGGGCGCCAGGTTGGTGGCGGGGTCAACCCCCCCTGTACCCCGCCACCCAGCTCGGCACTTCTCTCCACGCAGCGGCTTGTAGTCCGCGGAACACACCCCTCGTTCGGAGTTCCGGACCACCTTTGCGTGAAGTTCGGCGTTCGCTGCAAATTAGCTGCTGCGTGCCGTCCTCCGATATCTAATCACACTGGCGACATATAAGCGATACGAGAGCAATACGCACCGGACAGGACGGCAACACCGGCACCGCACGCCACTTCCGTCACAGCGCCCCCGGTGCGCTTCCGGCTACCCTGTCGTGCGTGCGGAGACAATCCCCCCAGCAGCCGACGCAGCGCGGACGATGAGCGAATTCCACGGACACGGCCACGGCCACAGCGACGGGCCGGCCCCGATGGGACCCGTCGCCGCCAAGGTGGTGGTCGGGCTCCTCGTCGCCATCGGTGTCGCGGTCCTCATCGGCGCAATCGCGTTGTGGCCCGGCAAGCCGAGCGTCGACGTCGAACAGCCGTTTCAGAGCGCCCAGGGCGGCGCTGTCGTCACGGAGTCGGGCACGGTCACCATGCAGAACATCGGCGACTGCGGTAGTCCGTCGGCCGGGCGCGCGTTCACCGGCGCGCCGCTGCCCCCGCCCGCGGGTGCCTACGAATGTCAGCGCAGCGTCGTCGACATCGAGTCCGGTCCCAACTCCGGCACCCAGACACTGCTCGAGATCATTCCGGGCCCCGGCCAGCCCGACCTCCGGGTGGGCGAGCGCATCCGGCTGTCCCGCCAGACGGATGTGAACGGCACGACGGAGTACTCGTTCGAGGACTACGCCCGCGGTCTGCCCGTCACCCTCATCGCACTCGCGTTCGCCGCCGTCGTGATCGCGGTCGCGCGGTGGCGCGGGTTCCGGGCGCTCGTCGGCATCGTCGTCTCGTTCGGGGTGCTCGTGCTGTTCACGCTCCCAGCCCTGCTGGACGGGCAACCGGCGATCCCGGTGGCTCTCGTCTCCGGCGCCGTCATCCTGTATGCCGTGCTGTATCTCGCGCACGGCGTCTCGCTGCGCACCAGTTCGGCGTTGCTGGGCACCCTCGCGTCGATGGCTCTGGCGGCGGTCCTCTCCTACGCCACCATCGAGATGACGCGCCTGACCGGGCTGTCCGAGGAACAGAACACCAACGTCCAGACGTACATCCAGCACGTCAGCATCACCGGACTGCTGCTGGCCGGTTTTATCATCGGCTCGCTGGGTGTGCTCAACGACGTCACCATCACGCAGGCGGCGTCGGCGTTCGAACTGGCGTCGCTCGACCCGGACGCGTCGAGGCGCCAGATCTTCGGTTCCGCGATGCGCGTGGGCCGCGATCACATCGCCAGCACCGTGTACACCCTCGTCCTCGCGTATGCCGGCGGGGCGCTGCCGCTGCTGTTGCTGTTCAGTGTGGCGGGCCGGTCGATCCAGGACGTGCTGCTCAGCGACGCCGTGGCCATCGAGATCGTGCGGTCGGCGGTCGGCGGCATCGCGTTGGCGTTGTCGGTGCCGCTGACAACCGCGATCGCTGTGATGCTGGCACGCCCGATCGGCGCGGGTCCCAGCGGCAACACGCCCGCGGTCAGGCCGTCACGGGGTGGCCGTCATTCCAGGTAGTGGGTAGACCGCTAGCTGAAGAGTCCGACCTCCCGGAGGACGATGAAAATGATGGCGATGACCATCAGCGCGTAGACGGTCAGCATCGTCACCTTGGCCGCATGTTCGCTGGTGGGCGGAAACATCTTCAGGATCGGCTTCGTATACGCCACGAGCCGTCGTGTCTCTACCGGCGCGGCCGCCGAAGACGGGGAAACGTTGGGAGTGCTGTGGAACTCCGCGGGATTTGCAGTCACTGCACACATCCTCTCTACGCCGGAACCATTCCCATCGTAGGCCCGCGGGGTGGGACCCGGCACCTCGAATCGGCAGCCGGGTCGCGCCGGATGTCTAGGTTCCAGGGAACCTGGGGAGTTCGGGCAGTTGGAACGGCGGCAGTTGGATCTGCGGCAGACCGGGAAATATCGGTGCGGGCGGAGGCGGGGGCGGTGCAGGTTCCGCCTCGGGAATCCGGATCTGCGACGCCGTCTGCACGGGCGCCTCGACGGTCTCGGACGTCGGAGGCGGCGAGGGCGTCGTCGGTGACGGTGTGGCCATCTCGGTGACGACCGGCGGTTCGGTGACGAGTTGCGTGGTCACCGGCTGCGATGACCCCTCGGTGCGCGCCCACAGGTTCTGGCCGTACCCAAGACCGAGGCCGATGACCGCCACCACGGCGAGCGCGGTGCCCGCCAGTGCGGCACCACGGATCTGGATTTTGGCCACCTGCTGGCTCGGCGGCGGCGCCGCGGCGCGCAGCCACGACGGGGTACTCGACGGCGCACCGCTGCGCGCGACCACTGCGGTCGAAGCGTGCCGGAAGGCGTTCGACTCAGGCGTGTACTGCGGCGGCGGGAGGACTCGGGCAACCTCGACGGCCGGCGGCACCACAGCCTGGGCGAGCAGCGCAGCACCTTGTGCCGCAACGAGTTCGGGATCGTCGGGAACGATGACCGGCAACCCGAGCCACGACTGCAGCACCGTGCGCACGAGTGGGATGCGCGCACCGCCACCGGTGAGCACCACGGCATCCGGGGTCCGCCCCGACCACGTGATCACGTCGCGGGCGAGGCGTGCCGACGATTCGACGGTGACACCGATCAGCCCGTCGAAGACGTCGCGCGACAACAGCAGCAGTCCACCCTCGCCGGGCACGGCGACGGCGCCGCCGGTGGAGAGCCGCTCCTTCGCCTCACGACAGCGGAGGTCGAGTGCCTGGCTCGCGGCCGCGTCGCGGGGCGCCTCGATGCGGTTGTTCTCCAACTGGTTGGCCCGAACCATCCGGTCGAAGACGTCGCCGCTCACCGTGTCGGTGCGGACCGTCTCGACCACCTCACCCGTCGCCCGGTCGACGACGCTGACAGTGAGCCCGGAGCTGCCCAGGTCGTAGAACACCAGCGTCGCGTGGCCGCCCAGGGCTCCCGAGACTTCGAGGAATTTCAGCGCGGCCGAGACCTCGGTGACGAGTTGGTAGTTGGCGAGTTGCTGCCGGGCCATCGCCGCCTGGACGGCTCCCGCCTGCGCTTCGTCGCGGTAGGCGACACCGGTGGCGTGCACCTGCCCGGCGTCGGGTGCCCCCGCGAGGACGACGCCGATCGATTCGGCGGCCAGTTCCTCCGGCAGGTCGCGGCCTGCGGCGACGACCTGGGCCCGGAAATCGGGGACGTGCCGGCTCGCGGCGTCGTCACGGTTCACGGAGTCGGGTCGTGCCAAACGCACAGCGCTCGCACCGACCGACACACCTAGAACCGAACTCATGGGCCGCCTGACTCGACTGTGCACGGGTTCGATCCGGAATCCCCCCACTCCATGGCGCGCAGTCTAGCGAAGCGGTCCGACACGGCAACCGGGCCACCGTTCGGCGGTAGGCAACTCAGAAGTTGCTCGCGATGATCACTCCCGCGATGCCGGTGCCCAGCGGCACGAACGTGCACGGCGGCACGACCGCGTGGGTGGGATCGAGGGTGTTGAGTACGAGTTGCTGGGAGAACGGGTCGTAGGGCAGGTTGAAATGTCCGGTCTGATCCAGCGGGCACAGGTCCTGGACGAGGATGTTGGTGGCACCGGGGTCGTGCAGCGCGACGTTGGTGTACGGCTGAATGACCTCGTCGTAGCGCGTCCCGATCGTGGTGTATTCGACGCCGGGCACGGTGTCACCACCGGCATTGAGCGCCGTGAGGAACGGCGATCCCTGTACCTGCTCGGCGAGCGCCTCCGAACCGATCCCTTCGATCAGATCGGTGCCCCCGGGAACGGACGTCACCGCCGTCGCGATCCCGAAGAAAGTTCCCCCGTAGGTGGGCGACGCCAGACCGATCCAGCGGTGCACCTTCGAGGCTCCACCGAGCCGGTTGACGTAGTACCGGGCCACCGTCGCGCCCTGCGAGTGACCGATCAGGTCGACCTCGTCCGCACCGGTTGCGGACAGCACCTCGTCGACGAACACCTGAAGTTCGGCTGACCCCTGGGTCATCGTCTGCATCCCGAAGTGTTCGGTCCCCGGTTTCTGCCCGTAGTTGACGGCGAACACACAGTAACCGGCGGCCTTCAGTTTCGGGCTCAGCCCGGCCCAGTTCGCATAGGCGCTGCCGTCGCTTCCGTGCACGAGAATCACGGGGCGGGGATGTGCGGGATCGGGGCGGCACGAGAAGTCGTTGGCACCGGGCGGCGCGGAATACGGATGGTGCTTCGCGTACGCGATCGCGGTGCCGGGGTCGGATTGCGGAGGCCCCGGCAGGGTCGGGACTTCCGCCGCGTGCGCGGGCGCGGCGCCGAGCACGCAGATCACGGCAGCGAGGAGTACGAGTAGGGATCCGTGACATGCTTTCGACATCGCCCAGCCCTCCGTTGCGATTGGGGCTGACGCTACCGTCCGCCGATGCTGATGGTGGTGGAGATCGTCAAATCCGCTATCGCGGGGTTCCGTACTCGGCGCCGCTATCCCCTCCCGAGGCCCCGATAGACCCACCCGGCGGTGCGCCAGTCCTCGGCGTCGAGGCAGTTGCGGCCGTCGACCATCACCCGCGCACGCACCACGCCGTTCAGATCCTCCGGTTTCAGGGCGGCGAACTCCGCCCATTCGGTGAGCAGCAGGACGGCGTCCGCGTTGTCGCAGGCCTCGACCGCCGACGTCGCGTAGTTCAGCGTCGGGAACAGCCTTCGGGAGTTGTCGAGGGCCTTCGGGTCGTAGACGCTGACGACGGCCCCGTGCAGCTGCATCATTCCCGCGACGTTGAGTGCCGGGGAGTCGCGGACGTCGTCGGATTCCGGTTTGAACGCGGCGCCGAGGACGGCCACGTTGGCGCCGAGCAGTGACCCTCCGCAGGCCTGCGCCGCCAACTCCACCATCCGGGTGCGTCGGCGCATGTTGATGCTGTCGACCTCCCGCAGGAAGTGCAGTGCCTGGTTCGCACCCAGCTCACCGGCCCGGGCCATGAACGCCCGGATGTCCTTGGGCAGGCAGCCGCCGCCGAAGCCGAGACCGGCGTTGAGGAACCTGCGGCCGATCCGCGCGTCGTAGCCGAGGGCGTCGGCGAGTTGGGTGACGTCGGCGCCGGTGGCCTCGCACACCTCGGAGATGGCGTTGATGAAGGAGATCTTGGTGGCGAGGAACGCGTTGGCCGAGACCTTCACCAGTTTCGCGGTGGCGAGGTCGGTGACCAGGAACGGAATGTCCTCACCGAGCAGCCGGGCGTACAGCTCACGCAACTCGGCCTCCGCGCGTCCGGGGTGCAGGCGGTCCACCCCGAGCACCATCCGGTCGGGGTGCAGGGTGTCCTCGACGGCGAAGCCCTCCCGGAGGAACTCCGGGTTCCACGCCACCTCCACGGCGTCCCCCGCCGGCGCCAGCGCGCGGGCCCGGGCACCCAGATCGGCCGCCGTCCCGACGGGAACGGTCGACTTGCCGACGATGACGGCGGGACGGTCGAGCATCGGCGCGAGGGTGTCGATCACCGAGTGCACGTGCCGCAGGTCCGCGCCGTACTCCCCCTTCTTCTGCGGGGTGCCGACACCGAGGAAGTGGAGGTCCGCGAACTCTGCGGCCTCGCGGTACGACGTGGTGAAGTGCAGTCGGCCGGCGTCGATGTTCCGGCGCAGAACGTCCGCGAGGCCGGGCTCGTAGATCGGGACCTCGCCGGAGGAGAGCTTCGCCACTTTTCCGGGATCGATATCGACGCCGAGGACGTCGTGACCCAGCTCCGCCATGCAGGCGGCGTGGGTGGCTCCCAGGTATCCGGTTCCAAACACGGTGCAGCGCATGCACCATTGATAACCAGTGCAGGTGAGCGCGATATTTACCCGACAGATGTTCGAAGCCAACAGTGCGTGTACGCACGGTGCGGACCGAGACCTTATGCTTCGC
Organism: Rhodococcus sp. T7; assembly: GCF_009872365.1. Taxonomy (NCBI): domain Bacteria; kingdom Bacillati; phylum Actinomycetota; class Actinomycetes; order Mycobacteriales; family Nocardiaceae; genus Rhodococcus; species Rhodococcus sp. T7. The sequence continues at coordinate 80,282 of NZ_WXYH01000122.1, read as the reverse complement.
CCATGCATGTTCTCTTCGTCTGCACCGGAAACGTCTGTCGCTCCCCAACGGCTGAGCGCCTCACAACGGCATTTGCCGAGGAGCTCGGAATCACCGATCTCACTGCCGAAAGTGCCGGTACGCGGGCCATGGTCGGTCATCCGATGGAACCCACCGCGGCACAGGTCCTCGAGGGCCTCGGGGGCGACCCCAGCGGATTCACGGCGCGGCGGCTCACCGAGGATCTCACGGTGGACGCCGACCTCGTGCTCACCATGACCGAGCGTCAGCGCGACAAGGTATTGGCTCTGGCACCTGAACAGTTGAAGAAGACCTTCACGCTCAAGGAGGCCGCGCGGCTTGCCGTCGCTGCGGAGGCGAAGACGGTTGCCGAATTGGCGGCGGCGCGTCCCAAGCACAGGCCTGAGGTGACACCTGAAGACATCTCGGACCCGATAGGGAAGGACGAAGACACCTTCCTGGCCATCGGGTCCGAGATCGCGGAACTGCTGGGACTACTGACGCGGACCGTCCGGCCCTGACTGTCCCTCCACGTCTTCGCGATATCGCCGGGCGCGGCGCGGCGCGGGAGGCTGCGCTGCGCCCGGCGTAGACGGATTCACCTGGTCGACCCAGTCGGTGTCATGTTCTTGTTCGAGCACCTGATGTGCCTGGGGTTCCGGGTATGTGGGGCCGTGGTGACCGTTTCCTCCGTTACCGCCGTTCCCGTTCGGAGCATGGGTCCGTGACGGCGGCGCCGTCGGGAACGCGGGAGCGCCGACAGTGGCCAGTTGTGGACTCGGCACGGGTGCCTTCTGCATCTGAGGCAGTGACTTGTCGGTCTCGTAGTAGTACTTGTACTCGTACACGCCCCTGCCCCGGCTCGGTGTCATCGTGATGATCGTGCCCAGGATGGTGGCTCCCACGCTGTGCAGGTTGCCTACAGCACGGGTGAGTTGATCACGCCTGGTTTCGGCGTGCCGGGCAATGACGAGCGCCCCGTCGGACATCGCAGTCAGGACGGTGGCATCTGTGACCGGAAGCAAGGGCGACGCGTCGATGATGACGTAGTCGAAGCGTTCCCGCAGATCTTCGAGAACCTTACGGGCGGTGTCGGTTCCGAGGAGTTCGCTCGGGTTGGGCGGGATGGGGCCGGACGCGAGCGCGGTCAACCCGTGATACTGGGTCGGCTGCAACACCGAGTCGAGGTTGGCCTGGCCAGCCAGCACGCTGCTGAGACCGACCGAACCGACGATGCCCAAGTACTTGGATACCCGCGGCTTGCGGAGATCGCCTTCGACCAGGCATACTCTGTGGCCGCCTTCGGCCAGGACCAGCGCGATGTTGATCGCTGTGGTCGTCTTGCCTTCGGTGGGCAGCGAACTGGTGACCACGATGATTCGGGGCGGGTTGTCGACTTCGAGGAACTGGAGGTTGGTGCGAAGCTCCCGGTAGGCTTCCGCACTCGACGAGTGCCCCTCCGTGAAATTGATGGCCTGCTGCGTCTGCCGATCCTTGTCGAACGGGATGGTTCCGATCAACGCGGAGCCGGCCAGCTCTTCCACGGTGCGCCGATCCTTGACGGTGTTGTCGAGACGGTCCCGCACCACGGCGAGTGCGATGCCCAGGAGCAGGCCGACCGCCGCACCCAACGCCAGGTTTCGCAGCGTCTTCGGGGAGACAGGAATCGACGGCGTCTGTGCTTGCTGTTCGACCACGACACGCGCTGCCGGAGCGCCGCCCCTCTCCGGGGTCTCCAGTTCCCGGGCCATGACGACGAACTCGTCGGACAAGGCGTTGGCGATGTCGCGGGCGCGTTCGGGCGAGGGATCCTGGACCGTGACGTCGATCAGCACAGTGTCGGGCGCCGACGTCGCCTTCACCTGGGAGGCGAGCTGTGGCGCGGTCATGTTCAAGTCGAGCTTGTCGATGGTGCGCTGGGCGAGCGTGTCACCGGTGAGCAGCTTGGTGTATGAGGTGACGCGCTGCTGCGAGAACAGGTTGCCCTGGTAGATCTCGTTGACGGAGGCGCCCGAGGACGTCGAGACGAACATCCGCGTCGACGCCTCGTAGATCGGGGTTGTCAGCAGTGAGGCGCCGAGCGCCCCCAGGATCGCCACCACCGTCGTGACCGCAATGATCTTCCACCGGGCCTGCAGTATGCGCAGATAGTCTTGCAGTTCCATTATCGAGTCTCCCCTCGAGACCTGGACCACCGAAATGGTGGCGTTCCTGTTGCTCTTTGCCTTGCATATTGACCCGACAACTCGGCTATATGGTACGGACCGGTATCGCTGTCGGCTGACGGAGCGTCATTCCACCGGTCCGCCCTCCGCTCTCCGAAGTAGCCTCGCGATCGCCGCCAGCGGCCCGGGCTCCGCCATAGCGGAGTGCGTGGTGTCGATGTGGTGCTCGATGACGGCGCCGCCGATGTGTCGACGCCACGCCTCCGGCAGGTTTGGATGCCGGTCCAGATCCTGGGCGGCCAGGAACAGGTCGGCGTCACCGTCGAAGAACCGGGGTTGGTGCGTGTGGGCGATTTGCTCGAGCCGCTCCATCAGGGCTGTGAAGTGCCGCAGCCGGTCCGCTGTGACGAAGGCCAGCGCCGGGTGATGTTCATGCAGCACGGTGGCGGCGTCCTCGAGGGTGAGCGACTCGTGTGGTGTGGGTACGCCGAACCCCTCGAGCAGCTCGGCGATGCTCGGCGGCGCCGGTTCGGGCAGTTGATGCTCCGACAGCAGTGTGTCGAGGAGCGCCGGCGCCGCCACCTGCTGGCCCACCTCGCGGAGCTGAACGGCCATCTCGTGGGCCACGGTGCCACCCAGCGACCAGCCCAGCAGGTGGTACGGACCGTCGGGTTGGACTTCGCGGATTGCCCTGACGTATCGGGCTGCCAGGTCGGCGACGGTCTCGGGGAGTTCGGCGACGCCGGTGGCCTGCAGACCATACAACGGTCGGTCGCCAATGTGCTCGCTGAGCCCCGCATAGCACCAGGCCAGACCGCTGAGCGGATGCACACAGAACAGAGGCGCCGAGTCCATGCGGCCCGGGTGCAGTTCGACGAGGGTGTCCAGCGCCCGCTCCCCCGCGGGGTCGTCGTGGCCGCCGGTCTCGATCCGCGCTGCCAGCCGCTGGATCGTGTTCTCGATGAAGATCCATTCGATCGGCACGTCGCGGCCCAGCCGCTCACGCAGTTCGCCCGCCACCCGCGCCGCACCCATCGAGGTTCCGCCGAGCGCGAAGAAACTCTCGTCCGCGGGCACCACCTTGGCGTCCAGCGTCTCGGCGCCGAGCATCTGGACGAACACTTCCGCGATGGTCTCTTCCAGGTCACCCGAGGGCAGCGCGGGTTCGCCTGTCCAGGCGCCGAAGTCGGGCTCGGGCAGAGCGTTCTCGTCCAACTTGCCCGACGGCAGCACCGGCATCCGGTCCAGAACGGTCACGGCGGAGGGCACCAGATGCCGCGGCAGCAACCCCCGAACGTGTTCGCGCACCGCCCGGGGCGCCAGGTTCGCCTTTCCGCCTACGTAGGACGCCAAAACCGTCTCACCACCTGGGGTTACGTGTGGGACGGTGACGGCGAACCTGATGTGCGGATGCCGTAGCAGCGCGGCATCCACTTCGGCCGGCTCCACCCGGATTCCGCGCACCTTCATCTGCCGGTCCGCCCTCCCGACATATTCGAGTTGACCATCCGAGGGCCGGCGGCGGACCACATCACCGGTGCGGTACATCCGCTCGCCCGGCTTGCCGTAGGGGTGGCCCACGAATCGTGCTGCGGTGAGCCCACTTCGGTTCACATAACCCCGCGACACGCTGCTACCCGCCAGGTACAACTCGCCGGGCACACCGTCGGGCACCGGGTGCAGACGCGAGTCGAGGACGAGTGCAATCGCACCGTCTATGACACCGCCGATGGTGACCGGTCCGTGCTCGATCCGGCCGGCGAGCGAGGCCTGGATGGTGAACTCCGCAGGCCCGTACGCATTGAACAGGCGGTGCCGGCGTGACCATCGCGCTGCCAGCTCGGTGGTCAATGCCTCGCCGACGGACATCACGGTCCGCGGGCTCAGATTCTCCGGGTCCAGAGACGACAGCACGGTGGGGGTCGCGATCAAGTGGGTGATCTGCTCGCGATCGATGAGGTGCTCCAGTTCTGCTCCGGCATAGGTGAATGCGGGAGCGATCACCAGTGCGCCGCCGGCGGCGATCGCCAAGAGCATCTCGAACAGTGAGGCGTCGAACGTCTGCGATGCCAGTTGCAGTACCCGCACAGGCTCGTCACCGAAGACGGCTCGGTGCGCGGCCACCACGTTGACGACACCCCCGTGCGGCACGGCTACACCCTTCGGCTGCCCCGTGGATCCGGACGTGTAGATGACGTAAGCAGGGTTGTCCACGGCCGCCGGGACCGGGTCCGCGTCGCCCACCGGTTCCTCGTCCAGGCGCAACCAATCGACTATCCTAGGAAGACCGTCCGCGACGTCGCGGATGGTCAGCCCGACTACCGCGTGCGAGTCGGCCAGCATCAATTCGAGTCGCTCCGCGGGGTGTGTAGGGTCCAGCGACACCCAGGCCGCGCCTGCCTTGGCCACGGCCCACACTGCGACCACCCAGTGCCACCCGCGTGGTGTCCCGACGGCCACCACGTCCTCGGGACCGACACCGCGCGACGCGAGAGCCCGCGCCCACCGGCTGGCCAGGCAGTCCAGTTCCCGGTAGGTCCACTGCTCGCCATCGGCCACCACCGCGACAGCGGATGGTGTGGCGCGGAACTGGGTTTCGAAGATCTCTGCGAGGGTGCGCGGCGCATGCGATCGGCGGGGGCCCCGCACGAGTTCGGCGTGCTCGGTGTCGGTGAGCATGTCGAGGTCCCCGACCGGCGTCGACGGGTCTGTCACGGCCGCGTCGAGGATGCGTGCGAAGCGCCGAACGAACCCTCGAGCCGTCGGCTCGTCGAACAGATCGATGGAATACACCAACCGCACCGTCAGCGCGTCGGCTGATTCGTTCACATCCCACACCAGGTCGAACTCGGTGGTCGGCGAACCCGCCGCGTACTCGTCGACGCTCGTTCCGGGCAGCGGGAACGGTCGCTGCGCGGCGCGCTGGTATGCCAGCATCACCTGGAACAGCGGGTTGTAGGCCGGAGACCGTTGCGGGGCGAGCCGCGCCACCACGTCGTCGAACGGCACATCGGCGTGTGCAAGGGCGTCGAGGTCGACACCGCGGACGTGGTCGAGGAGGTCCGCGAAGGGCTGCGGCGCAACCACCTCGGTACGCAGCGCCACGGTGCCGGCGAACATTCCCACCAGCCCGTCCAGCGCGGGGTCGGGCCGTCCGCCCACTGCCGTGCCCACTACCACGTCGGACTGTCCACTCTGGCGCGCGAGAAGCACCGCGAGCGCCGCGTGCAACACCATGAACATGGTCGCGCCTCGCTTGCGGGCCAGTTCGCCGAGTCGACCACGCAGATCGGCGTCCACCGTCCACTCCACGCTGTCGGCGGCCCGGCTGGGCAGCGGCGGGCGAGGGCGGTCCGTCGGCAACGGTAGCGGGGTGCCGACACCGTCGAGGACCTGCGCCCAGTGCTCGAGTTGAGCGTTGGCGAGGCTGGACGGGTCGGCTACGTCACCCAGCAGTCGGCGCATCCACACGGCGTAGTCTGCATAGTCGATCGGCAGGGTGGGCGGAACCCACTGCGGTGCGGTCTCTTCCAATCGAGAGTGGTAGGCCGCCGCGAGGTCCGTGAGCAGTGGCTCCATCGATCCGCCGTCCAGTGCGATGTGGTGCACCACCGCCGCGATCACGTATCCGCCGCCTTCCTCGGCCCAGATCCGTACTCGAACCGGCGCCTCGGTGGTGAGGTCGAACGGGCGCCGCCCCCACTCCGCCACCTCGGCCGTCACGTCCGCGCCAGTCACCGGGTGCAGGTCGGCAAGCGCCTGCGGGGTTTGCAGGATGACCTGGTGCGGTCCCTCCTCGTCTTCCGGGAATACCGTGCGGAGCGCCGAATGCCGTTCCAGCACATCGCTGATGGCCAATGTCAGCAGCTCGGGATTCACGGCAGGGTCGAGCCGCGTCGCGAATACCATGTTGTGCACGACGGCGTCTGGGTCCATGCGGCTCAGCAGCCACATACGCTGCTGCGTCGGCGAGAGCGGTATCCGCGCGTCGGGGTCTCGAGGCACCAACGGGGGGCGTGGGGTGACGCTCGGCGGATGATCCAGCCACCGGGCCAGCGCGGCCGCGGTGGGGTTCTCGAACAGCACTCGGGCGGGCACGTCCACTCCGAATGCCGCGGACAGGCGGGCGGTGACTGCGGTGGCGGAGAGCGAGTCGCCACCGAGTTCGAAGAAGCTGTGCTGGGAGCCGACGGTGATCCCGCCGAGGAGGTCCGCGAACACCCCGGCCACCAGTTCCTCGGTCACGGTGCGAGGGTCCACGGCCGGCGAACGGTCCTCGATTGCGTCCAGCGCCTTGGCATCGAGCTTGCCGTTGGCTGTCAACGGCAAGGCTTCGAGCACCACGATCCGTGGCGGCACCAGGTATGCGGGCAACTGCTCGGTCAGCTGCTCTCTCAGCGACTCCGGGTCGAGGTTCGTGCCGACCACGAAGGCCGCGAGGTCGGACCGCAGCAGCACCACAGCCGCTTGGTCCACCCCGGGCAGCCTGAGCAGTGCCGCCTCCACCTCGGCGGGCTCGATGCGCATGCCGCGCACCTTGACCTGCCGGTCCACGCGACCGATGAAGGACAGGGCGCCGTCCGCGCGCCGGTGCACCAGGTCGCCGGTGCGGTACCTGCGCGCGCCGTCGGGCGCCGCCACGAATCGCTCCGCAGTCTGACCGGGATCGTCGATATACCCCTGCGCAAGCCCTGCCCCCGCGAGGTACAGCTCGCCGACACCGCCGAGGGGCACGGGGCGCAGACGATCGTCGAGCACCGTGGCGGTGGTGCCCGGTATGGGCGTGCCGATAGTGACTTGCGCATCCACCTCGGTGAGCGTCGCGACCACCGTCGACTCGGTGGGGCCGTATGCGTTGAGCATGAGGCGGCCGGCCGACCAGGTCGTGGCCAGCTCGCGGCTGAGCGCCTCGCCGCCGACGGCCACCACGCGCAGTGCGTCGAGCCCGCGAGGGTCCAGGGTCGCGAGAACGGCGGGGGTCGACAGGTAGTGGGTGACGCGCTGCTCCACCAGCAGCCGCTGCAGCTCCGGGCCGGCGTACACGTCTGCAGGGGCCACCACCAGGCAGGCGCCCGAGCCGAAGGCCAGGAGCATCTCGAGTAGGGCGGCGTCGAAAGCGGGGTTATATCCGTGCAGCACCCGGTCTTCCGGGCTCACCCGGTAGCGGCGTACGGCCTCGGCGACGAGCGGACCGAGTCCGCGGTGGGTGACGGCGACGCCCTTGGGGGTACCGGTCGACCCGGAGGTGTACACAACATAGGCCAGGCCTTGCGCGTCTTCTCGGTAGTCGGGACTGCCGGAAGGGCGCATGGTGCCGGAGGCCCTGAATGCGGCGCCGGTCTTGGTGATCGCCCACAGTTCGATCACGAAGTCCACCGACCGCGGCGCGGTGATCGACACCACCGAGCCGGGGCCTATTCCCTCGGCCGTCAACTCCCGCGCCCGCTCGCTGGACCGCTCGTCCAGCGCCCGGTACGTCAGCGTCAGCGCACCGTCCGTCACTGCGTGGTTGTCCGGATGCGCGGCCGCGGTGGCCGTCAGGATCTCGGCGAGGGTGCGTTTCTCGGCCGGCCCCACGCCCACCAGGGTCTCCGCCGCAGTCAGCGCGATGTCGCCGACAGCAATCTCGGCATCGACGGTGATCGCATCGAGCACCTGCCCAAGCAGTTCCGCCGTCGAGCGCATCGTCGCGTGGTCGAACAGGTCGGCGGCGTATGCCACGGCAGCGTCCATGCCCGCGGGCTCGACGCCGTCCCACTGTTCGCTGAAGGTGAAGTGCAGGTCGAATTTCGCTGTGCGGGTGTCGAACTCTTCGGCATGCACCGTGAGCCCGGCCACCTCGACGGTGGGCGCGGCCAGGTTCTGCAGGGCCAGCGCCACCTGCGGGACTCGCCCACCGAGAAGGCCGGCGATGGTCTCGAACGGCACGTCGGCGTGCTCGAATGCGGCCACGTCGAAGTCGCGTACCTGGGCCAGCAGCCCGGTGAACGGCATGTCCGGCTCCACCTGCGCGCGCAGAGCGAGGGTGTTCACAAAGTTGCCGACCATCGGGTCCAGTGCTCGGTCGCCGCGCCCGGCGACGGCGGTGGCAATGGTGATGTCGCGGTGCGCTGGGTTGATGCGCGCCAACAGGACCGCCAGCGCAGCGTGCAGCACCATGAAGGGCGTCGCGTGCTGAGCAGCGGCCAGCCGGTGTACGGCCTTCTGCACCGAGGCCGACACCCGAAACCCGACTACCCCAGCCCGATCGGACGTTGCCACAGTTCGGGGTCGGTCCGTGGGCAGCAGCGCCGAGGACTCGACACCCTCCAGCGCCAGTCGCCAATGTTCGACGCACCGCGCGGCGTATCCGCCGCCCAGCAACTCCTGCTCCCACAGCGCGTAGTCGGCGTACTGCAACGGCAGCGGCGCCCACTGCGGCGCCGTGCCCGAGCGGCGGGCCTCGTACGCCGTCAACACATCGGCCACCAGCGGGGTCAGCGACCAGCCGTCGGCGGCAATGTGGTGCATGGTCACGGCCAGGACGTGCCGTTGCGGTGCGAGTCGCAGCAACCGCGCGCGCATCGGTAGGTCACGGGTCAGGTCGAAGCCCGCGGAGCCGAGCTGCGCCAACACGCCTGGAAGTTCGGGCGCGGCCACGTCGGCCGGCATCAAGTCGACCGGTGGGCCGGGCAGAATCTCCTGCTCAGGTAACTCGCCGGAAAGCAGGGGGTACCGGGTTCGCAGTATCTCGTGCCTGGCGATGACGTCGTCGAGTGCCGCGGCCAGGGCGGCTGCGTCCAGCGGGCCGTCCAGCCGCACCATGACAGGCAGATTGTAGGCGGCGGAGGCGGGATCGTTCCGGCCCAGCACCCACATGCGGTGCTGGCTGCGAGAGAGTGGGATTCGCTCCGGCCGCGGCCTGGCCACCAGAGCGGGACGCAGGTCCGCCTCCGGCACGGCGCCGTCGAGGGCCGCGGCGAGTTCGGCGACCGTGGGATGCGCGAACAGGGTGCGAAGCGGCACCGTGAAGCCCACCGTCTCGGCCAGCCGCGCCGTCAACTGCGTCGCGAGCAGCGAGTTTCCGCCGGCGTCGAAGAAGTGCGCGCCGCGTCCCACCTCCGCCGCCCCGAGCAGGTCGGCGAACACCGCGGCGACTATGTGTTCGGTGTCGGTGACGGGCGGCTCATCCAACTCGACGCCCAGGTGGGGTGTCCACCCGTCCAAGGCGCCGAGCGCGCGCACATCCAGCTTGCCGTTCACGGTGGGCGGCGTCGACTCGAGCACCACCACCGTGGTGGGCACCAGGTACGACGGCAGTAGCGCGGCCAACCGGCGCCGCAGCTCTGTCACGTCCAGTTCGCCGCGCGGCAGCACGTAGGACGCGAGGACCTCGGCGCCGGCCGGGGTGGTGTGCACGACGGTGGCGGCGAAGTCGACGTCCGCCACGCGGGCGATGGCGGCGTCGATTTCAGCGGGTTCGATGCGGACGCCGCGGATCTTCAGTTGAGAGTCGTTGCGGCTCAGATAGTCCAGGACGTAGCCGTCCGGGGTGGAGCGCCACCGAACCAGGTCGCCGGTCCGATACATTCGCGCACCCGGGTTGTCGGATGTACCGGCACCAGCGACGAACCGTTCCGCCGTGAGCCCCGGCTGCCCGGAGTATCCGCGGGCCAGCGCATCACCGGCCAGGTACAGCTCACCAGGGACGCTCGCGGGCACCGGCCGCAGCCGCTGATCCAGCACGAGCGCCCGCACGCCGTGGACGGGTGCGCCGATCGACACCGGCTCCCCCGCCACCAACGCATTCGAGCTGACGGCGTACATGGTCGCCTCGGCAGGGCCGTACCCGTTGAACATCCGCCGCCCGGGCGCCCAGCGGTCGACCAGTTCGGCGCCCAGTCGTTCGCCGCCGGACATCAGCACGCGCAGGTCCGGCAGCGCACGGTCGCCGAGGGTCGCGAGCGCTGTGGGGGTGATGCAGGCGTGGGTGATGCGTTCGCGCTCGAGTAGGTCGCCCAAAGCTGGGCCGGCGAACTCGGTGTCCGACGCAATCACCAGGGTGGCTCCAGAGGCGCCCGCCACCAGCACCTCGAGCAGTGCCATGTCGAATCCGGCCGCGGCGCGGCGCAGCATCCGTGACCCCGGCCCCGCTCCGTACCGGTGCGCCAGGTCTGCATCGAGGGCGGCCATGCCGCGTTGGGTCACCACCACCCCCTTGGGTGTGCCCGTGGTCCCGGAGGTGAACACCACGTACGCCGGGTGGTCGGGGTGCACGTAGGGGCACGCGAATGCGCCCTCCGGGGCGGATGGGCGCGCCCCTGCATCGAGCCATGTCACGCCGCCACCGAGGTCGGGTGCGCCCACCCCCACGGAGACCATCGACGCCGCCAGCATCACCTCGATGCGGGCCGCGGGCAGGGTGGGATCGACCAGTACGGGCGCCGCGCCGGTCTTCGCTATGGCCCACAACGCCACCACCGAATCGACTGATCGCGGCACCGCCCATGCCACCGGGTCACCGGGTCTTGCACCGAGCGCCTGCAGTTCTCGCGCCAGGGCATCCGACCGCGCATCCAGCTCACGATAGGTGAGCTCACCGTCGGCGGCCCGGACCGCCACCGCGTCCGGTACGAGAACCGCACCCCGCGTCAAGATCTGCTGCATGGACAGCGGTTCGGGCGCATCGGGCCCACAGGACGGCACCAGCGCCGAGCGCTCGTCGGCGTCCAACAGGTCTATGTCGCCCACCGTCACGCCGTCGTCCAATGTCACCGCCTCGAGAAACTGCACCAACCGGGATGCAAATCTCTCGATGGTCGATGGTTCGAACAGGTCTGCGTTGTAACCGAAGTCGAGGTGCATCCGACCGCCTGGCGCGGGTTCGGTGACCGTGAGCTGCAGGTCGAAGTTCGCCCACTCCGCGGCCAGCGCCACCGGAGTAACACTCAACCCCGGCAGCGCGATGTGCCCGGACCGGTGCCGCTGCATCGACAGCGCCACCTGGAACAGTGGATGATGTGACGCCGAGCGCGCAGGGTTGAGCAGCTCCACCAACGTCTCGAATGGCATGTCCGCGTGCGTGTATGCCGCCACGTCCCGCTCGTGCACGTGGGCCAGCAGCTCCGCGAAGGTGGCGGACGGGTCCACGTCCGCGCGCAGCACCAGGGTGCCGGCGAACATGCCGACCAGGTCGTCGAGCTGTGGGTCGGTGCGTCCGGCGACAGCCGTCCCGATCGGCACGTCGCGGCTGCCGCTGTACCGGGAAAGCAGGGCTGCCAGCGCCGCGTGCAGCACCATGAACGTGGTGGCCCGCCCGGCCCGCGCCAACGCGGCGAGCGCGTCGTGCAGTCGCTCGTCCAGTTCCACCGCAACCGCCGCGCCACGGCCGGACGGCTCCGCGGGCCTCGGGTGGTCGAGGGGCAGCGTCACCTGTTCGGGCAGGTCTGCCAATGTGTCGAGCCAGTACTGCTGTTGTGTGTCGTCGGTGGAGCCGTCGAGCATCGCGCGTTGCCACACGCTGTAGTCGCTGTACTGCACGGGCAGCGGGTGCCATTCGGGTGCGCGGCCCAGGGCGCGTGCACGGTACGCCACGATGGTGTCGCGGACCAGCGGGTTCAGCGACCATGCGTCGGCCGCGATGTGGTGTACGACGAGGGCGAGCACGTGGGCGCGAGGGCCGGTGCGGTACAGCCGCGCCCGCAAGGGCTGCTCCACGGCGACGTCGAAGCCCGCTTCGGCGAGTGCGCGCACGTGCGCGGTCACGGCATGGTCGGGGATTGCGACGGGTGTCAGGTCCAGCTCCACCCCATCGGTGTCGAGCAGCACCTGGTGGACCCCGTCCGCGGCGGCGGGGTAGACGGTGCGTAGCGTCCGGTGCCGCTCCACCACGTCCCGGGCCGCGGAAGCAAGAGCGTCCGCGTCCAGGTTGCCGTCGAGTCGCACGATGAGCGGAAGGTTGTATCCGGCTGCGCCGGTGTCGAATTGGTTGACGATCCACATCCGCTGCTGAGCGGGAGAGAGCGGCAGAGGTTCGTCGATCGTGGCCGGCAGCAGAGCGGGACGCCGACGCCCGGCGCCGGCCCGCTCCTCGACGCGGACGGCGAGCGCGGCGACGGTGGGCGCCTCGAACACATCACGCACCGTCACATCGGTGTCGAAGACGGCACTGACCCGGGCGGCGACACGGGTGGCGATCATCGAGTTGCCGCCCAGGTCGAAGAAGTTGTGCCGCGCGCCCACGTCGATGCCGCCGAGCAGCTCGGCGAACACCCCGGCAACCACGTCCTCGATGGGGCCGTGCGCAGCGTGCCCCCCGGCGTCCACGCCGTCGACGGCCAGATCCGGATCGGGCAACGCCTGCCGGTCGAGCTTGCCGTTGGCGGTCAGCGGGATTGCGGAGAGGGGGACCACCGATCCGGGCACCAGGTGCTCGGGCAGCGCCGCGCGGAGGTGCCTGATCAGGCTGGCCGGATCAGCGTCGGCCACTACATACGCCACGAGCTGTTCGCCGATCACGGTGTCGCGCAGCACCACCGCGGCACGGTCGACGTCGGGGTGGTGGAGCAGTGCCGCCTCGATCTCACCGGGTTCGATGCGGTAGCCGCGCAGCTCCACTTGGGCGTCGGCGCGCCCGATGTAGTCCAGCTGCCCGTCGACGCGGTACCGGGCAAGGTCACCGGTGCGGTACATGACCGAACCATGGCCGAAGGGATCAGCGACGAACCGTTGCGCCGTCAGCCCGGTACGGCCCAGGTACCCGCGCGACACCTGTGCACCTGCCACGTACAGTTCTCCGACTGTGCCGGGAGGCGCCAGGCGCAGCGAGGCGTCCAGCACGTAGGTGTGCAGTCCCGGTAGCGCCCGCCCGATGTTTCCGCGAGACATATCCGTCGCAGTCAGGTCATGCCGCGTGACGTGCACGGTGGTTTCGGTGATGCCGAACATGTTGACCGCACGCACACCGGGGTGCCGCTCGAGCCACGGCCACACCATCGCCGGATCGAGGGCCTCGCCGCCGAAGATCAGCAGGCGCACGGCCAGGTCGTCGTCCGCGGCCGGGTCGATGTCGGCGTGTTCGGCCAGCTGGCTGAACGCGGACGGCGTCTGGTTGAGCACGGTCACCCGCTCGCGTACGAGGAGGTCCAGGAACTCGCCGGGTGAACGGGCCACGTAGTGGTCCACCAGCACGAGTCGGCCGCCGGTGGTGAGCGCGCCCCACATTTCCCAGACGGAGAAGTCGAAGGCATAGGAGTGGAACATCGTCCACACGTCCTGCGGGCCGAACTCGAAGTCGGCGCTCGTGTTCGCCAGGAGCGACAGCACATTGGCGTGTGAGACCAGCACACCCTTGGGCTGTCCGGTGGACCCGGAGGTGTAGATCAGATATGCGCCTCGTGCCCGTGCGCCCCTGTGGTAGCTCTGGCTACCGACAAGGCGCCCGGGCAGCGGAGCTGCCCGATCGATCAGCATCGTGGGGCACGACACTTCCGGCAGCCGCTGTGCGTCGGCCACCGTGGAGACCAGTACCACCGGTGACGCGTCCGCCAGCAGGTACCGGACGCGTTCGACCGGGTAGTCCACGTCCACGGGTAGGTACACGCCGCCGGCCCGCACCACTGCGACCAGCGCTACCACCAGGTCCACCGACCGCGATACCGCCACTGCCACTACGTCTTCTGCACCCACGCCGGCGTCGATCAGCACCGACGCCACCCCGGCGGAGCGCTCGTCCAGTTCGGCGTAGGTCAGCGATTGCTCGCCGAACGTCACGGCCACCGCATCGGGGCGTTCCAGAGCCCGCTGCGTGAACAGCTCCGCCAGTGACACGGCGTCCGGCGCCGTCCCGTCGACGCTCGCGACCGCCGCGGAACGTTCGTCAGCGGTCAGCACGTCCACGGCGCCCAGCACCACATCGGGGTCGGTACTCACGGCGCGCAGCACCCGGTGCAGCCGCTGCACCCATGATGCGACGGTGGCGCGGTCGAACATCTCGCTCGGATAGGTGAACACCCCATCCAGGCCGGCTGCCGTGCCGTCGTCGGCCCGCTCCTCACGCACCGACACCTCGAGATCGAAACGGCTGATTCCGGTTCCCATCTCTCGACCACGGGCAGTGAGCCCCGGCAGGGACACCTCGGTGATGTCGTGGAAGTTCTCGAACGCCAGCATCACCTGGAACAGCGGGTGATGCGCAGTCGACCGGGCGGGGGCCACGGCGTCGACCACCTGGTCGAAGGGCACCTCCGCGTGCGCGAACGCCGCCAGGTCCGTCGCCCGCACCGATGCCAACAGCTCAGCGAACGTCGCCCGCGGATTGATGCGGGTGCGCAGCGCAACAGTGCCGACGAACATCCCGATCACGTCGTCCAATGCCGGATCGGTGCGACCGGACGTGGGAGTGCCGACGGCGAAGTCGTCGGAGCCGGTCAGCTTGGCCAGCAACACGGCCAGTGCCGCATGCAGCACCATGAACAATGTCGAATTCTGTTCGCGAGCCAAATTTTCCAGCATCTGATGCAGCTCGGACGGCACAGCGAAGGGCACAGAACCTGCGGTGAGCTGATCGGTCGCCGGACGCGTTCGATCGGCCGGCAACTCCAGCAGCGCGGGCATGCCGGCCAATGCGGTTGTCCAATAGTTCAGTTCGCGGCGAGCCAGGCTGGAGGGGTCGTCCGGGTCGCCGAGCAGCTCGCGCTGCCACACCGCATAGTCGGTGTACTGCACGGGCAGCGCTACCCAGTCGGGGGCCGAGCCGGCCAAGCGCGCCCGGTACGCCACTCCCACGTCCCGGATCAGCGGGGCAAACGACAGTCCGTCGACCGCGATGTGGTGCACCAGCACCGCCAGTAGGTGCCGATCGGGCGCGAGCCGGAACAGGGCCAGACGCACAGGTGGCTCGGTGGTGAGGTCGAACCCGCGACCCGCGACCGCGGCCACCGCGGATTCGACGACGTCCGGGTCCACCGCAACCGCGGGTAGGTCCACCGAGACGGGCGCGATGAGCTGTACCGGGCCGACTTCTGTATCCGGGAACACGGTCCGCAGCGCCGCGTGCCGCTCGACCACGTCGGCAAGCGCCGACCGCAGCGCCTCGGCATTCAGGTCGCCGTCCAGGTCGACGGCGAACGGCACGGTATACGCGGCCGAACCGGGGTGGAGCTGGCCCAGCAACCACAACCGTTGCTGCGCCGGGGCGAGCGGCGCCGGACCGTCGGGGCCGCGGGCCACCAACGGCGGACGCTGCTCCCCGCCCTCGGCGATCAGCGCGGCCAACCCCGCGACCGTCGGGTTCTCGAACAACTCCCGCACGCCGATACGCACCCCGGACACCGCCGACAACCGGGAAACCACCCGCGTCGCCGACAGCGAGTTGCCGCCCAGCGCAAAGAAATCCGTGTCCGCACCCACCACCGACACATCCAGCACCTCGGCCACGGTATCGGCGATCAACTTCTCCACCGGGGTCTGCGGGGCCCGCGACGCGAATGCCGGCACCTCGGGCGCGGGCAGCGCCGCCCGATCCACCTTGCCGCTAGGAGTCAACGGCACCGCGTCCAACACAGTCACCGTCGCGGGCACCATGTTGCGGGGCAACTTCTGCGCCGCGTACGCGCGCACCGCATCCGAATCCAGTTCGGTGCCGTGCACATACGACGCCAACACCGGCGCACCCGCCACCGAACGCACCACCGTGACCGCGGTGTCGACACCGAGCGCGGACGCGAGCACCGCGTCTACCTCACCGAGCTCGATTCGCAGCCCTCGGATCTTCACCTGATCGTCGGCGCGGCCCACGAACACCAACTCGTGACCGGCGCTCCAGCGCGCCAGGTCCCCGGTCCGATACATACGGATTGCCGGATCGCCGAACGGGTTGGCCACAAACCGTTCTGCCGTCAGCCCCGGCTGCCCCAGATACCCGCGTGCCACTCCCGGGCCCCACAGGTACAGCTCACCGACCACGCCGACGGGCGACGGGCGCAACATCGCATCCAACACCACCGCCGACGCACCCTCGATCGGCCGGCCGATCGTCACGGATGTGCCCGGGTGCAACGGCTCCGTCGACGACGCCCATATCGTCGTCTCGGTCGGCCCGTACAGGTTCAGCACCGTGCGGTCTGCACCCCACTGCGACACCACCTCCGGCGGACACACGTCGCCCGCCACCGCCAACAGCTGCAGACTCTCGAGCCCACTCGGGTCCATCAATGCCGGCACCGCCGGCGTCGACGTCCAATGCGTCACCCGCTCACGCAGCAGCACATCCTTCAGTTCGTCCCCGCCGAACGCTCCCGGCGGGGCGATCACCAGCGTCGCACCGGCCGTGAACGCCACCAACATCTCATGAATCGACGCATCGAACGACGGCGACGCCGCCTGCAGCACCCGCGACTGCGGGGATGCCCCGTACATCCTGCGCAACGCCGCCGCATGACTCGCCAGACCGGCGTGCGTGAGCACGACACCCTTGGGTGTTCCCGTGGAGCCGGACGTGTAGATGACGTATGCGGGATGATTCACCGATAACGGCCGCACCCGATCGGCATCGGTCACCGCAGACGAATCCCCGGCCCCATCCGCCGCGTCTACCCAGTCCACACCCGCGGGCACCACCGAGTCGTCCGCGGCCACCGCGATCGTCGCACCCGAGTCGACGAGCATGTGCACTACACGCTCCGCCGGGTAGCCGGGGTCCACCGGTACGAAAGCCGCACCCGTCCGGGCCACCGCCCACACTGCCACCACGAAGTCCACCGACCGCGGCAGTATCAACGCCACCCGATCCTCGGGTCCCACCCCCAGACCGATCAACTTGCGTGCTAGACGGTTGGCCCGCACATCGAGCTGCCGATACGTGGTGTCCGACCCCTCGAAACGCAGCGCCACGCCCTCGAGATCACCGCGCAGCAGTTCCGGGAGCGTCACGGGTTCCATGGCAGCCGGACCGGCGAGGGGAACCAACGCCGCCCGCTCGGCAGCATCGATCACATCGATCTCACCTACGACCACCAGAGGGTCTGCGGCCGCCGCACCCAGGACCCGCTGCAGCAGGCCTGCCCACCGGGCGATGGTCGCGTGGTCGAACAGCTCGACCGGGTACCTGATCTCGCCGTCGAGTCCGGCAGCCACTCCGCCCTCGCCATGCAGTTCCCGGATCGATACCTCGAGGTCGAATCGGCTGACCGTGCTCGCCACGCCGCGGTCCCGGACGGTGACACCGTCGAACACCGCCTCACCGTGAGTGAAGTTCTCGTAGGCCAACATCACCTGGAACAGCGGGGTGTGACCGCCGGTCCTGTCGTGTCCCACCGCGTCGACCACCTGGTCGAACGGCACATCGGCGTGCGCGAACGCCGCCAGATCCGCCGTCCGCACCGACGCCAGGAAATCCGCGAACGTGGCCTGCGGGTCGACGCGGCTGCGCAACACCACGGTGCCGACGAACATCCCCACCAGATCGTCGAGCGCCGGATCGGTGCGCCCCGACACGGGTGTGCCGACAGAAAGGTCATGGCTGCCGCTCACCACCGACAGCGCCACCGCGAGGGCGGCGTGTACCACCATGAATGTGGTCGAGTTGTGTGTGCGTGCAAGTGCGTTTACCGCGAGATGCAACTCGGCATCCATCCTGAACGGCACTTCACCGGCGGTCAGTTGACCCGGCGAAGTGCGGGGCCGGTCGGTCGGCAATGGCAGCCGTTCCGGCAACCCGTCCAGCTCGGCGATCCAGAACTCGAGATCCTGCTGCGCCGACGCGGACTGCACCTCCCGCTCCCACCGCGCGTAGTCGGAGTACCGCACCGCCAGCTCGGCCCAGGCAGGCGAGCGCCCTGCCCGCCGCGACTCGTAGGCCGTGACCAGGTCACGGATCAGCGGCGCAAACGACAACCCGTCCATCACGATGTGGTGCACGACCACCGCCACCGTGTAATTTCTGGGCGCGCGCTCGAAGATCCGGATCCGCACCGGCGCCTCACCGGTGAGGTCGAAACCCCGCCCGGCGAGGGCGGCGATCGCAGCGTCCACGCCTTCGGCACCCGTCGTTACCGGCGTCAGATCCAGTTGCGTTGCGTGTATCTCCTGTACCGGACCGGAATCGGTGTCGGGGAACACGGTGCGCAACGGCTCGTGCCGCGTCACCACATCCCGCACCGCCGCCGCGAGGGCGTCGACGTCCAC
Organism: Rhodococcus sp. T7; assembly: GCF_009872365.1. Classification (NCBI taxonomy): domain Bacteria; kingdom Bacillati; phylum Actinomycetota; class Actinomycetes; order Mycobacteriales; family Nocardiaceae; genus Rhodococcus; species Rhodococcus sp. T7. Next base: position 61,953 of record NZ_WXYH01000122.1, on the reverse strand, counting down.
ATCGCCGTCCAGGTCGACCGCGAACGGCACGAGGTAGTCGGCTGACCGTGGGTTCATCCGGTCCAGCAACCACAACCGCTGCTGGGCGAGCGCCAACGGCGCCGGACCCTCCTCGGATGAACGCTCCAGTGCCGGACGCGACACCCGATCGGCGGATATGCGTGCGGCGAGCAGTGCGACGGTCGGCGCCTCGAACACCTCACGCACCGCAACGCGTCGACCCGACGCGGCACCCAACCGTGACACCAACCGGGTTGCCGTCAGTGAACTTGCGCCCAGCGCAAAGAAATCGGCATCCGCATCCACCGACGGCACACCGAGTACGTCGGCCACCACCCCGGCCACCAGCTCCTCGAGCACCCCGCGCGGCGCCCGAGACGGGGCGTCGACCGCTGCCGGCTCCGGCAACGCCGTCCGATCCAGCTTCCCGCTCCGCGTCAGCGGCACCTCGTCCAGCACCGTCACCGACGCCGGTACCAGGTACGGCGGCAACCGCTCGGCGACGAACGCCAGCACCGCGGCCGAGTCCACGTCCGTGCCGTGCACATACGACGCCAGCACCGACTCGCCCGATGCCGCCGTGCGCGTCACCGTCACCGCTGTGCCTACGCCCGGGAACTGGGCGAGCACCGCGTCGATCTCGCCGAGCTCCACCCGGAAGCCACGGATCTTCACCTGATCGTCGGTGCGGCCCGCGAACTCCAACTCGTGAGACGCCGTCCACCGCACCATGTCACCGGTCCGGTACATGCGCGAACCGTGGGCACCGAAGGCGCCGGCCACAAACCGTTCCGCCGTCAGCCCCGCCTTGCCGTGATATCCGCGGGCCAGGCACTCGCCGGACAGGTACAGCTCGCCGACCACACCCACGGGCACCGGCCGCAACCGCTCATCCAGCACCACGGCCTCGGTGCCCGCGTACGGCCGGCCGAGGGTGATGTGCACGCCCGGACGCAGCGGCTCGGCACTGGTGCACACGACGGTAGTTTCGGTGGGGCCGTAGCTGTTGATCATGGTGCGGCCCGGCGCCCAGCGGGCCGCCAGTTCGGGAGGGCAGGCTTCGCCGCACACCTCGAGCACGCGAAGGTGGTCGAGCCCTTCGGGGTTCATCAGCGCCGGCACGGTCGGGGTGGTGAGGAAGTGCGTGACGCGTTCACGCCGGAACAGCTCGGTCAGCTCGTCGCCGCCGTACATGCTCGGAGGCGCGATCACCAGGGTGGCCCCGGCGGTGAACGCCAGCAACAGTTCCCCGACGGAGACGTCGAACGACGGCGACGCGAAGTGCATCACCCGTGAGTTCTCGTCCAGTTGCCGGGATTGGGCATTCGCGGCGACCATTGCGGCAAGACCGCGGTGAGTGACGGTGACGCCTTTGGGGGTTCCGGTCGACCCGGAGGTGTAGATGACGTATGCCGGATGGTCCACGCGCAGCGGACGGACGCGGTCGCGGTCGGTGATGGGTGAGCCGTCCCCGGACAGTTCGGCCGTACTGATCCAGGCGATGCCGCCCGGCACTACTGCCGCATCGGCGGCCAGGGCCACCCTCACCGCGGAGTCGGCGAGCATATGGGCGATCCGCTCGGCCGGATATCCCGGATCGATCGGTACGAACGCCGCACCCGCTCGCGCCACCGCCCACAGGGCGACCACCGACTCGATCGATCGAGGCGCCATGACCGCGACCAGATCCTCGGGTCCGATGCCACGGTCGATCAGCTGCCGTGCCAGACGGTTCGCGCGACGATCCAAATCGCGGTAGGTCACGTCGACGCCCTCGTACCGCAGGGCTGTGCCCCCGGAACTCAGCCCGGCATCCAACATGTCGGGCAGAGTCCGTGCAGGCATCGCCGCCGGACCGGATGCGGGCACCAGTGCTGCGCGGTCGGCCGGAGCAATCAGATCCAGGTCGCCCACCACCACCGCCGAGTCGGCGGCCACCGAACTCAGGATGTGCTGCAGCAGATCCGCCCATCGTTCGATGGTCTGGCGGTCGAACAGCGCGGTCGGGTATGTGATCGACCCGCTCAACCCGTTCCCGGAGCCGAGCTCCTCCACGTCGATGTCCAGGTCGAATCCTCGTGCCTTCGAACCTCTCGGCCGCGCTCGGGCGGTGAGGCCGGGCAGCGCCAGTTCGGTGGGGACAAAGTTCTGGTAGGCCAGCATCACCTGGAACAGCGGGTGATGATCGTCGGAGCGTTCGGGTGCGACGGCATCCACTACCCGGTCGAACGGCACGTCGGTGCGTGTGAACGCGCGCAGGTCCCCGCGACGGACCGAGGCCAGCAGCTCGGCGAACGTCGACCCGGTGTCGACGCGGGCGCGCAGCACCACTGTGCCGACGAACATGCCCACCAGATCGTCCACCGCGGGGTCGGTACGGCCGGAGACGGATGTTCCGATCGCGGTGTCTGCGCTGCCGGTCAGTGTGCGCAGGAGCACCGCCAGCGCGGCGTGCAGAACCATGAAGGGTGTCGCGTTGATCTGCTGCGCCACCGCTTCGATGGCGCGGTGCAGTTCGGCGGAGATCTCGAAGTCGACCTGCTCGGCCCGTGCGTCCGGCGTCACGCGCGGACGGTCGGTGGGCAGCAGCGTGGCGTCCATCCCGTCCAACTCCGACACCCAGAAGGACAGCTCGCGTGCTGCCAGGCTGGTGGGGTCGGCGGGATCGCCGAGCACGGCGCGCTGCGACACCGCGTAGTCGGTGTACTGCACGGGGAGTGGCGCCCAGGCGGGGGCCTGGCCGGTCAGCCGTGCCGTGTAGGCAGCGGTGAGGTCGCGGGCCAGCGGGGCAAACGACAGCCCGTCGACGGCGATGTGGTGGACCGCCACCGCGAGCAGGTGCCGATCGGGTGCGATCCGGAACAGCCTCAGGCGCATCGGTGTTTCGGCAGCGAGGTCGAACCCGCCACCCGCCACCGCGGCCACCGCAGCCACCGCCGGATCGACCGTGTCGGGCTCCACCGGCACCGGCGTCAGGTCTACCGAAGCGGCGGTGATCACCTGCACGGGTGCATCGTCAACCAACGGGAGAACGGTCCGCAGCGGCGCGTGCCGATCGAACACATCCACCAGAGCCGACCGCAACGCATCCACATCCAGGTGGCCGTCCAGGTCGACGGAGAACGCGATCACGTACGGGTCCGCGGCCGGGTCCATCTGGTTGATCAGCCACAGCCGCTGCTGCTCGGGTCCCAACGGCGCGGGACCTTCGACACCAGATGCCACCAGGGCTGGACGCGGGCTTCCTGTCCCCGAAAGTCCCCCGTGGGCGATCAGGGCGGCCAGCCCCGACACCGTGGGGTTCTCGAACAGATCCAGGACTCCGATGCGCACGCCGGCCACCGCCGACAACCGGGACACCACCTGGGTCGCAGACAGCGAGTTGCCGCCCAACGCAAAGAAATCCGTGTCCACGCCCACGGCAGGCACGCCGAGCACCTCGGCCACCGCGTCCGCCACTATCTGCTCCACCGGAGTCCGCGGTTCACGCGACTCTTCAGCGGGCGACACCGCCTCGAGCAGCGCCGCCCGATCCACCTTGCCACTGTGTGTCAACGGCAGCTCGTCCAGCACCGTCACAGACGCGGGCACCATGAAACGCGGCAAGCGTTCGGCGACAAACGCCCGCACGGCAGCCGAATCCACCCCCGCACCTTGTACATACGACGCCAGCATCGGCGCACCCGCCGCGGAGCGGGCCACCGTCACCGCGGTATCGACGCCGGGCGCGGACGCGAGCACCGCGTCGATCTCACCGAGCTCCACCCGGAACCCGCGAATCTTCACCTGATCGTCGACGCGACCGACGAATTCCAGGGCGTGTGAGGTGTTCCACCGCACCAGGTCCCCGGTCCGGTACATACGTGCGGCCGGATCGCCGAAGAGGTTTGCCACAAACCGCTCCGCCGTCAACCCCGCACGTCCGAGGTATCCGCGTGCCAGGCCGGAACCCGTCAGGTACAGCTCGCCCACCACGCCCACCGGCACCGGCCGCAACGACGCGTCGAGCACCAACACCGATGTGCCGTCGATGGGGGCACCGATCGACACCGGATCGTCCGCGGCCAACGGGCCGGCGGCAGTGGACCACACGGTGGCCTCGGTGGGGCCGTACAGGTTGAGCAGCGTGCGCCCCGAACCCCACCGCGACACCAATTCCGGCGGGCACACGTCACCCGCGACGGCAAGCACCCGCAAGTCGTCGAGCGCAACAGGGTCGATCAGGGCGGGCACCGCCGGGGTGGTGGTCCAGTGGGTGATCCGCTCGCGGCGCAGCAGGTCGGACAGCTCCTCGCCGCCGTACACGTCGGCGGGGGCAATCACCAGTGTCGCCCCGGCCGTGAATGCGGAGAGCGCCTCGTGGACCGACGCGTCGAAACTCGGTGACGCGAAGGCCAGCACCCGGGACGTGGCGTCCACCCCGTACAGCCGCTGGAGTGCCGCGGCATGACTCGACAATCCACGATGGGTAACCGTGACGCCCTTGGGGGTACCGGTGGAACCGGACGTGTAGATGGCATAGGCGGCGTGGTCGACGTGTAGCGGCCGCACCCGGTCGGCGTCCGTGATCGGGGCCGTGTCGCCGTCGAGGTCGGCTATATCCACCCAGTGGGCACCCGCCGGGACTTCGTCCGCCGAGTCGGCGATCACCGTGCGGACCCCGGAGTCGTTCAGCATGTGCGCCACGCGCGCAGGGGGGTAACTCGGATCGACGGGCACGAATGCCGCGCCGGATCGTGCCACCGCCCACAGCGCGACGAAGTACTCGACCGATCGGGGCAGCATCACCGCCACCAGATCCTCGGGCCCCACACCCGAACCAATCAACCTGCGCGCCAACCGAGTTGAACGATCGTCCAGTTCCCGGTACGTCACGTCGAGGCCACCCTGCCGCAGAGCGACCGCGTCGGGATTCCCCACTCCCGCATCCAGCAATGTGACCAAAGTCACCGGCCGGGCGGCGGCCGGCCCGGCGCATGGCACCAAAGCGGCCTGCTCGTCGTCGGTGAGCAAGGAGAGCTCGCACACTGCCATATCCGGTGCGGCGTCGACGAAGACCGCCAAGAAGTCCAGGAACCGGGAGTGGTGCCGCTGCAGTTCCTCCTCGCCGTACAGCGCAGGATTGGCCTCGAAGTCGACGCGGGTGGCACTCCCGGTTACCGCCGGGTAAAGCTTGAGCGACAAGTCGTCGACCGGGCCCGACGACAGCAGAGTGAGCTCGCCGACCACGTCGCCCAACACGATCTCGCTGTGGAACATCATGATGTTGACCGTGGGTCCGAAGCTGCTGCGCATCCCGGAAACCCGCAGGTCACGGCGCATGTCCTCGTACCGGTACCGCTGATGACGCAGGGCGCCGGTCAGCTCCAGCTGCACGCGCCGCACCAGGTCCTCGGTGCCATCGGAGCGCTCGACCTGCACGCGCAGGGGAACGACGTTCGACACCATGCCGGTCGAGCGACGCGCGGCGGCGGTGGTGCGCCCCGAGACGGGAAAGTTCAGGACGATGTCGGCGTTTCCCGTCATCCGCGCGAGGTAGGCAGCGAAGGCTGCCACCACCACGGGAACGTCGGACGAATTCCATTTGCGCGCAAGGCTGCCGATCCGGTCTGCGACCTCGGTGTCCATCAAGCGGCTGACCCGGCGGGACGGCACGGAGAGGCCGGCCTCCCGATCGGTGAGCCGGGACGGCTCGGGCAGCCCGGCCGTCCGCTCGGCCCAGTATTCCCGATCATTCGCGAACCTGCTGGTCGAGCGGTAATCCGCCTCGCCCTCGTAGAGTTCCCGCAGGCCCAGCGCCTTTGACGGCGGCGGCTCGGTTCCGTTCACCAGGTGCGTGTACAGCTCAGCTACCCGGTTGGTCAGCACCATGGCACCGTGGCCGTCGATCACCAGGTGATGCGCGTATGAGAACCAGTAGTAGTGCTGCTCGCCGAGATGCAGCAGCGTGGCCGTAATCAGTCGGTCGGTCAAGACATTCAGCGGCCGACTGTATTCCGCGGTCATCCACCGGTGCGCCTCGGCGACGGGATCGCCGCATCCACGCAGGTCACGGTAGACGAGGGCATCAGGGAACGTCAGATCTACCAGTTGGTAAGGCTCGCCCTCATTTTCGACCAGACGCACAAACGGAGATTCCAGCTCGCGGCACCCGCGGTCGGTGGCCGCGATCAGGGCGTCGACATCGAGCACCCCGCGGACCTCCACATACTGGGCCACAGTGAGGGGGACATTCGGATCGAGTTGCTGAGCGAACCAGAGGCCCTGCTGCGCACGCGAAAATGGGAAGGCGCTCACTTGCGCAATCCCCCCGTCCGCTGCGCATCGCACCGAGCGTTCAACCCCAACAACATCACGATGCCTCCCCGTGCACGCCGGTGAACCCGACGCTCTCCTACTTTGGGATCTCCAGTGGAGTTCTTTGCGCAGACAATACGGGGCAAACGGTCTGCGTTCCACCCCTGGGGGGCGGCAGAGCGAGCTACCTCACGGTATGGTCTCCTCACCTACCAGACAGGAGCCGATCTGCATGGACGAGAACGTCACGGGCACGTCGGGTAACGACAATCCGGACCCCCGGGACGCTACTCCCCCGGACACCCCTTCCGCCCGGCGCGTACGCAAACGCACCACCGTCCTATCCAAGGCCTACAAGCGCCGGCGCCGCATCATCGCCGGCGGTTCCGTCGCAGCACTGGCCGTCGTCGCGTTCGGCGCCTGGCTCGGGTACACGGCCCGCGAGGCGCAGGCCAATCTCAACGAGGCACGCCATCACGCGCAGCTTGCCAAAGACGCCTTACTGGACGGTAATACAGAAGATGCGCAGCGCACGTCCGCCGACGCGGACAAGTACGCCTCCCGCGCCTACGACAACACGCATTCGATCCCGTGGAGCATCGCCTCGGCCATCCCATGGCTCGGCAGCCCGTTCGAGACGTCGCAGCAGATTTCCGCAGTGGTGCATGGCCTCACGTCCGAGGTGCTGACGCCGGCGGTGGCCGCCGGGACGTCGTTGGCCCCCAACGAGTTGATCGCGACGGGCGGCAAGGTAAACCTGCAGCCGCTACGGGATGCCTCTCCCGTTCTCGACGAGACAGCAGCTGCGGCTAGACAATTGAACATCGAGGCACAGGACATCAACGAGCCCTCGTACCTCGACGCGGTTATCAATGCGAGAACCCAACTTCAAGTTCAGACAGAAGATTTGTCGAAACTAATCGGTAACACGGCACTTGCCGCGAAGGTCGCGCCCGCAATGCTGGGCGCCGACGGCCCCCGCAACTACTTCATGGCGTTCCAAACCAACGCCGAGGCGCGTGGAACCGGCGGCCTGCTGGGCGGCTTTGGTGTCATTCGCGCGAATGACGGTGTGGCACGCGTGGATACCCTGGGACGGAATACAGACCTTGCCGGCGCACCGGCCCCCTTGGATCTGGGCCCGGAGTTCGCCGCGCAATATGGCCGCAGTCGCCCCACCACAGACATCCGTAACAGCAACTTGAGCTCACACTTTCCCTACGCCGCGCAAATCTGGAAATCGATGTGGGCCCAGGAATCAGGCGAACAGGTGGACGGGGCGATTGCCACCGACCCGATCGCCCTGAGCTATCTGCTCGGCGCCATCGGTCCGGTCACCATGCCGGACGGCGAAGTGATCAATGCGGACAACGTTGTGGAACTGACCGAATCGACCGCCTACGTCCGGTTCGCGGACGACAACAACGCGCGTAAGCAGTACCTGCAGACGGTGGCCGCCCGCGTGATCGACAAGATGACCGGTCAGATCCAGTCGCCGCAGAAGCTGCTCGACGCACTCGGTCGCGCTGCCGGTGAGCGCCGCATCGCCGTGTGGAGCTCCCGCCCGGAGGAGCAGGCCGTCCTGGCCGGGACACCGTTGGGCCACACCGTGCCCGAGGACGCCGCACCGTTCGCCGGTGTGGTGATCAACAACCAGGCCGGCGGCAAACTCGACTACCACACCACGCGCGAGATCGACTACACGGCGGAGAGTTGCGCCGGCGACACCCGACGCTCGACGGTCACGGTCAAGCTGACCAACAACACGCCGCCGGGCGACTTCCCCGACTACGTGGCGGGAACGTTCATCAACACCCTCGGGGTTCCGAAGGGCACCAATGTGTCCGCTGTCTCGCTCCTCGCGACGCAGGGCGCTCAGCTGCGGAAAGTGACCGTCGACGGCAAGCCGGCCATGTTCCTCACCGGCAAGGAGCTCGGTCATCCCCTGTTCGACATCCTGGTCCCCGTCAGGCAAGGGCAAAGCACCGAGATCAAGTACGAGCTGACCGAGCCCGCAACGCCCGGCGAGGCACGAGTTCCGGTGCAGCCGCTGGTGGATGATCCGACCGTGACGGTGAACGTGCCCGACTGCGGCGCTTGATTCGGAATGCTCTCCGACGGATCCCGCACCGCCGCCACGGCCCTGGCCGTGGCGGCGGGCGGCGCGTTGGGCGCCGCCCTGCGATACCGAGTGTGGCGGTGCTGGCCCGACGACGCTGCGACGTTTCCGTTCACCACCTTCACCATCAACGTCGTAGGATGCTTCCTCTTCGGTCTGTGCATCGGCGTCATTCCGGATACGGGTCGCGATTCGACGGCCATCGTCCGTGCATTTCTCATGTTTGGCGTTCTCGCGGGTTTCACTACATTCAGTTTCTTTGCGGTACAGGGCGTCACACTCACCTCACCCCGCGTGGGTGTGCTGTGTCTCGCGTTGACGCCCGTTGTGGCTGCCGGTGCGGCGTGGGCCGGCCGGGCGTGCGCGTTCGTTCTCCCGATTCACGCACGTCGTGCGAGGAGGCATGCGCAGTGAACGTGTCGACGTCGATCGACTACGGCTGGTGGGTAGCGGCCGGCGGCGCCGCGGGAGCGATGGTGCACTACCTGGCCGTGACGGCGCTTTGTCCTCGTATCGGTGCGGGCCGAGTCGTACTCCTGCTGACGACGTGTGCGTGCGTGTTGCTCGGCATTGTTGTTGCCTCGGGCCGGAGTGGGGACGGCTACGCGTTCTTCGGCGTCGGGTTTCTCGGTTCCATGGCCCCGTTCACGGCGCTCACCGCGCTGGTTCTCGGCCAAGACGGCGAACGACGATCACGGCGTCGGACGTTTCAATTGGCTTGCTGGGCCGTCTTGGGTGGCGTGTCGATGGCGATTGTGGGGTACATCTTGGCCGATGTGGGGAGCATTGCGTTCGAGAAGATTCCGACGCGCCTGCAGTAACCGGAAGACCGGGGCGCCCGTCAGCACCGCCCCTGTAGGAACGCTTTGGCGAACCCCACCGTCTGATACAGGTATGCGTATTCCCATTCGGCCAGGCTGAAGTTGTAGTCGCGCGGAACGGGGTGCATGACGATCTCACCATCGAAGCACTGGGAGAAGATGTATCTCGCCCGTGGAAGGTGGTAACGCCAGGTAATCACCAGGATGCTGCTCCACCCGTTTCTTTCCGCGAGGTCCCGGGTGAACTGAGCCTCGCCTCGTGTCGTCGCGGGGATTGGGGGGATGCACGTGACGGTGAAGCGTGGGTCCTTCGTCGCACAGAGCGCGACCATTTTCTTGTCGCCCGTCCCATAGGCGTTGGACAGCACCAGATTCTTCGACACGCCCCGGCGCGCAAGCCCTATAGCGTATTCCTCGCGCCCGTCGTGCTCGCCGCCGAGCACGATGATGGCGTCAACGGGTTTCACAGGATCAACGTGAGACTTGGTGTACACGAAGTAGCCCGCGATACCCACGCCGCCGATGACCATAGCGAGCACGCTCACCGCGCCCACTAGGAGTGTGACAAACCGTCGCACTACCTCAGCCTAGTTAGCAACATGAAAAATCGCCGGATCATCGGAGCTCCTGTGGCAGGCCGTGGTTGGATTCATAAGTTCGTCGGGGTTGTTGCCAGGCGGTGTCGGCGAGGTTGCATCCGCAGGCGGCGTCGAGTGCATCTCGCGGACTACCGGCAAAGGCGCCATTGGGCAGGACGGAGTCCTGGTACTCGTCGGTGCTGACGAGGTAGATCGTGAATCCCCACCGACTGGCCGATCCACCTTAGCGCAGTCGCATCAGCGTCATCAAGGTTGCGTCAGTCAGCACGTCGTCGACGTAGACAGACATAGACAAAGGTGCCGTGAAGCGCGTGTTGATCATGGCCAGCTGTGACCACCTGCCTGGGCCCGCCCTGCAGTTTCCAGCGCAGCGAGCTCTTCGTCGATTCCGGGGGTGCGGCCATGCCTGCGATAGTGCCCGATCGCGCTGATTTTCGCAGTGGCCGGCGTGTCTCAGCCCGAAGTATCTGCGGCCGGTGTGATGCATGTGCCGTGAGTGGTTCCTGTTGTTCTCGGAGGGAATGCGTCGTTGCCGGTCAAGTAGCGATACACCACCACCGAGCTACACCGACACCTCGAACGGCTCGACGACGACCGAACCCTACGGGCATGACCCCTGACGAACTTTGAATCCAACGATTAATGGCGCTCCGTGCCTATGGCCGTCCCAGTCCACGGTACGTCCATCCGGATTCGCGCCACTGTCGAGGATCTAAGCAGTTGCGACCGTCGATGAGAACATTCTTGCGCACCACAGCTTCGAGGTCCGATGGCTGCAGCTTCTGGAACTCGGGCCACTCTGTCAGTACGAGAACAACATCGGCGCCCTCGCAAGCATCCAGCGTCGTATTTGCATATCCAAGCGTCGGGAATAGAGCGCGCGAGTTGTCCATCGCCTTCGGGTCATAGACAGTCACTGTCGCGCCCTGCAGCTGGATCTGGCCTGCCACGTTCAAAGCAGGCGAGTCTCGGACGTCATCAGAGTCAGGTTTGAACGCAGCACCAAGTACGGCTACCCGCGCGCCCAAGAGCGATCCGCAGGCTTCCCGAGCCATCTCGACCATACGAGTTCGGCGTCGCATATTGATGTTGTCAACCTCACGAAGAAAAGTAAGAGCCTGATCTGCGCCGAGTTCGCCCGCACGTGCCATAAAGGCCCGGATGTCCTTTGGGAGACAACCACCGCCAAATCCGACCCCTGCATTCAGGAAGCGACGACCGATGCGTGCGTCGTGGCCGATCGCGTCCGCTAACACCGTCACGTCAGCTCCTGCTGCCTCGCATACCTCAGATATCGCGTTGATGAACGAAATCTTTGTGGCGAGAAATGCATTCGCGGATGTCTTTACGAGTTCAGCTGTCGCCAGGTCGGTGACGAGAAACGGGATGTCTTCGTCGAGGAGGTTTGCGTAGATTTTACGTGCAACCTCCTCGGCGCGTCCGGGACAGACGCGGTCGACACCGAGCACTAAGCGGTCGGGGTGCAGCGTGTCTTGGACAGCGAAGCCTTCACGAAGAAACTCGGGGTTCCATGCCACCTCGAGACCATCCCCGGCTGGCGACAGCTCGCGCGCTAGTACGCCTAACCGCTCGGCGGTGCCCACGGGAACAGTCGACTTACCGAAGATTACTGCGGGACCGGTAATCAATGGTGCCAAATTTGTGATAACGGCGTCGACGTACTTCAGGTCCGCGGCGAACTCTCCCTTCTTCTGCGGCGTGCCGACACCAAGGAAGTGGACGTCAGCGAAGGCCGCGGCCTCGTCGTATGAGGCGGTGAAGCGTAGGCGCCCGGCGGCGATATTTCGCCGCAGAACCTCTTCTAGGCCGGGTTCGTAGAAAGGAACCTCGCCGGCCTCAAGTTTCTTGAGCTTGGCGGTATCGACATCAACACCTAGGACATCGTGACCCAGCTCCGCCATGCAAGCGGCGTGAGTCGCCCCGAGATATCCGGTTCCGAAGACTGCAATGCGTGTGGTCATGTGCTCATTCGTTTCTGTCCAGTGAGATTGTTGTCGGTTCATCCGCGAATGCTGGGGCGGAGCGCAAGCATCTACAGCGATTCGGCGATTGGACTAGCGATAATCAAGGAGCTCTAGCAGATAGGAGCCGTAGCCAGACTTCACCAGCTTCTCAGCGCGCACTCGGAATTCGTCGTCCGAGATGAACCCTTGCCGCCACGCGGCTTCCTCCGGCGCGCCAATCTTCAAACCCTGCCGCTGCTCGATGGTGCGGACGTAGTTCGACGCTTCGAGAAGTGAGTCGAAAGTGCCTGTATCAAGCCAGGCAGTACCACGGGGGAGGACATCGACGTTAAGACGATCCTGCTCGAGGTAGGCGCGGTTCACATCCGTGATTTCGTACTCGCCACGGTCGGACGGCCGGAGGCTCTTTGCGATCTCCACCACGTCGTTGTCGTAGAAGTACAATCCAGGCACCGCGAAATTGGACTTGGGAGTTGCCGGCTTCTCTTCGAGGGACAGCGCACGGCGCCGGTCGTCGAATTCGACCACACCGTAGGCGGACGGATCCGCAACCCAGTAGGCGAAGATGGAGCCGCCGTCCAGTTGATCGAATCGGCCGAGTTGGTTGCCGAGGCCGGAACCGTAGAAGATGTTGTCGCCCAGAACCAAGGCGGCGGAGTCGCTGCCGATGTGGTCGGCTCCCAGCACAAATGCCTGCGCGAGCCCGTTCGGTTCCTGCTGCACTGCGTAGCTGAGACTTACCCCGAACTGAGATCCGTCCCCGAGTAGACGCTGGAACTGTTCGGCGTCGTGCGGCGTGGTGATTACCAGGATTTCGCGGATGCCGGCGAGCATCAGTGTCGTGAGCGGGTAGTAGATCATCGGCTTGTCGTAGACTGGTACGAGCTGCTTGCTGATTCCGATGGTGATCGGGTGCAGGCGAGTGCCGGAACCGCCGGCCAGGATAATGCCTTTCATGCGCGAATCTCCTTCACACCAGGTGTCGTGTAAGTTTCCTGAGCTTCGTTAGGTGAGGCCATTCATCCACTCCCTCACGCCGTCATACCTGGGCAGCAGTCCCTGGTTCGTTGCATCAGACAGAGAGGGCGCTGATGCGTCCTTCTCCGACAGGATCAGTTCGAGTGCGAATCCCGACCGCGAGGTTATCGGCCACTGGATTCCTATCTCAGGGTCGAGCGGGTTGATTCCATGTTCGCGGCCAGGCTGGTAGCCCGACGAGCACAGGTATACCACTGTCGAATCATCATCCAGAGAGAGGAACGCATGACCCAGCCCTTCGGATAAGTAGATTGCACGGCGATCCAGATCGTCGAGTAGAACCGAGTCCCACGACCCGAAGGTGGGTGATCCCACACGTATATCGACGACAACATCCAGAACTGCTCCCCTGACGCAGGTGACGTACTTAGCTTGGCCAGGAGGCACATCCGCGAAGTGGACACCCCGGAGAACCCCCGCCGCCGAGACCGAGCAGTTTGCCTGCGCGAGGTGCAGTGGATGTCCTACTGCCTCCACGAATGTGGATTCTTTGAACCATTCGAGGAAAACTCCCCGGTCGTCCCCGAACTGCTTGGGAGTGAGTTCCCACGAGCCCGGTACCTTCAGCTCTCGAACATCCACTGTCATGCCCCCTGCGCCTGGTAACGCGCCTCTACGGCGTCCTTATCGTTCTCCCACCAGTTCCGGTTATCCCGATACCAGTCGATGGTGGCTTGCAGGCCTTCACGAAAGTTTGTGTAGTGCGGGTGCCAGCCGAGTTCGTCGCGCATTGTCGACGAGTCAATGGCATATCGCATGTCGTGCCCCGGCCGGTCGATGACGTGTTCGAAGTCGCCGGGGTCTCTGCCCATCAGTTCCAGAATCATTCGGACGACCGACTGGTTGTCGAGTTCGCCGTTGGCACCGATGAGGTAAGTTCGCCCGATCGACCCCGACTCGAGGATCCGCCAGACGGCAGTGTTGTGGTCTTCAACGTGGATCCAGTCGCGAACATTCTTTCCCGCGCCGTACAGCTTCGGACGAGCGCCTAAGAGAATGTTCGTGATCTGACGAGGGATGAACTTCTCGATGTGCTGGTAGGGCCCGTAATTGTTGGAGCAGTTGGACAGTGTCGCCTGGACGCCAAATGATCGCACCCAGGCACGAACGAGCATGTCAGAGGCAGCCTTCGTCGAAGAGTACGGACTAGATGGGTTGTATGGCGTGCGGTCCGTGAACTTTGTCGGATCATCCAACGCCAGATCGCCATACACCTCGTCGGTCGAGACGTGGTGATACCTCACATCGTACCTACGCACCGCTTCCAGGAGGGTGTAGGTGCCAATGACGTTCGTCTGCACAAATGGCCATGGATCCGCAAGCGAGTTGTCGTTGTGGGATTCTGCGGCGAAGTGGACGACCACGTCAGAGCCTGAAACGAGTTCGTTCACCAGCGCCACGTCAGTGATGTCGCCTTCCACGACCTTGACCGCATCGCAAACCGCCGATAGCGAGCTTCGCGAACCCGCGTACGTAAACGCATCGAGCACGGTTATCTCGACTCCACCGCGCGTGCGCGCGGTAGCGTTCACAAAGTTTGATCCAATGAAACCAGCACCACCAGTGACTAAAATACGCACGAAATCCCCTTGAGGTTGGGTGAGGTACCCGCTGAGTTTAGCGAGGCGCCGCGAAATCTGCTGAGGACGAACCCGCCGGGACCTAGTTTACGTCGTGCAGCCAACGCGCGCGCGTCCGCAGTCATGAGGTCAGTCGTGCGAACCGCTACACGCCGTAATAGGATACTCGAGGCCTCGCCGATCACCTTAAGTGAGGCCCAAAAGGCCGCGCGAAACCAACGCACGGATCAGTGACGACAACCGGAGGACGAGCCTCGTGGGCAAATCAGTTGCGATTATTGGCACCCGGGGTTACCCGAGCTACTACGGCGGGTTTGAAACGTTGTTACGTCAGCTAGCCCCCTATCTCACAGATCGAGGCTGGGACGTCACGGTATACGGACGCGACGGATCAACCAGGATTGATGACCCCGAGCATGATCGTCGGATCCACAGCGTTGTCACGAAGGGCGTAGAGAGTAAATCGCTCAGCACTTTAACATATGGCTTCTCGTCGTCAGTTCACGCTAGTCGAAGCCGTCCCGATGTCGCGCTCGTAATGAATGTCGCAAATGGATACTGGCTACCTCTACTCAAAGCACGGGGGATCCCGACAGTTGTAAATGTGGACGGAATCGAGTGGGAGCGCGCCAAGTGGGGTCGGGCAGCAAGAGCTGTCTTCAAGTGCGGAGCACACCTCACAGCGAAGATTGGTGACCACCTCATTTTCGACTCGCGGGAGATCGCTCGTCGGTGGAAAGCAGAATTTCATCGCGACGGGACATTCATTCCTTACGGAGGAACAGTCCCCGAAGCCCTCCGACCAGTAGAGGGGCTGAGATCCCGAACGTACGCACTTATGGTTGCGCGCTTTGTTCCCGAAAATACCGTCGAAGAGTTCTTCCTCGCGGCACACGAATTAGGCAAGACACACGACGTTGTTATCGTCGGATCCTCGGGATATAGCGGAGAGCTCGACGTTAAAGCGAAAGAACTCTCTGATGGGTCCGACAAAATACATTGGCTGGGCCATATCAGTAACGACAATATACTGTTCTCGCTTTGGCAAAATGCAGGGGTCTACTTCCATGGCCACAGCGTTGGAGGTACCAATCCGGCTCTTATTCAGGCAATGGCGTGCGGCGCGCCGATCGTTGCCCGAGATACGGTGTTCAATCGAGAAGTACTAGGTGCAACTGGGATCTACGTCCAGCCTGAGGCGCACGCGATCGCAGACGCTCTCGCACGTGTCCTGCAGAGACCTGACCTACAGAATGAATTGCGAGAGAACTCAACCACTCGACAGCAAGATGGATACACGTGGGAATCCGTGTGCCGTGACTACGAGGAGGCACTTCTGGCCAAGCTTAGCCCTAAACTTATGGAAACAACCCGTTCTGCCGAGTAGGGCACATTACACCCGCCGCACAAATTCTTCCTCGGAAAAGAAAAACGACCGCGGCTCGGGACATCCTCATCGAGAAGCCAAACCAAACCCGCGTCGAATCCAAAACAAGAGAACGAGCCTAAGCGCTGAACGAACGACTGGCGAGTGCCGTGTAATTGCGCTAACGCGCCCACTCGGCATGACGCCTCCACGATTCCTGCACATTCCACGTTCGTGACAATATGGTCAATTGGATGGCAATACCAAAAGCCTCCGCGATGACCTCGCCCAGAACTGCGCCTCGCGCACCAACCCCCATGGAAAGCATTAATACCGCTGGAACTCCCAGCAACGCGCATAGAGCGACCGAGACAGTAATCGAATTGGCGCGACCGGCACCGACGAGCCCAAGGCCAAGACCACGTGACACACATATCAGAAATAGCAGGAGCCCAGACAGGCCAGAAAGAAGAAAGTCGATATGCACCGCCCCGGAGAACAGGAGCGACGCTACGCTTGGAGCCGTGATGGCGAATACCAGACCAGCCGCGAGACCAAGTACCGCATTATATCGCACGGAAGACTTCGCCCGAGCCGATCTCACCGATCTGTCCGCTGAACCAATCCAACTCTGCAGCCGGCTAGGGACCCCCGACAAAACATTTAAAACCATTCGCATCAACCTATCGGCGGCGCTGAATTCAGGGACGGCTCCCGCGTTGATAACTCCGACTAGGGCCACCGGTAATGACGTGTAGAGGCCACCGATAATCCGCCCAATTGCTACTGTCCGCTGCCTTCGCAGCCGGTCAACATTTCCACGCCACACAAACCATCTCAGACCAGTCGTGGTACCCACAAGCACTAAAGTCCCCGCCACGGAAAAAGCGAGGGCAAGCCCAAACATCGCAATCGATTCACCGCGAAATATTAGCAATGCGGAAGCTCCGACCAGGACCACTCGAGGAATACTCTCATAGATGAGAATAACTCGAGGCTGCCCCAAACCAATAAAATACCAAGATGGACTAAGCGCAAGACTTGCCGAGCCTAACGCAACCAAGACCCCGCCAATTTTAAAGGAATCGCAGATCGAAAAGGTTGCAAGAATTACGGGCAAGCACAACGATGCAAGCACGGTAAGCTTCGTCGTCAACGCGTAGCGATACAAGGCGACCCGATCTGTCGCCTGTGCCCTCGCTACCTGCTGCGGGCCCGTCACACTCCAGCCCAACTCCGCGATCAGCGCTGCCGTAGAACCAATTGACTGGGCGATAGCCATTGTCGCCCAGCCGTCAGAACCATAGCGAGCCGTGATAGCAGGGATAGCAAGCAGAGGGGTACCTGCCGAGACGAGGGGAATCACAATGTAGGGGAAAACCGAGAATACGCGGCCCAGATGTCCGACAAGCCACCGCTTCATCACAGCTCGATTTCGGCCGATATTACTCTGACGACGTCGTCCAGTTCACGACCAAGATTTTTGATGAACGACGGATCAAAGCCACCGAGACCACCGCTCCGCGCACGTTCGACCGCTAGACAAAGTTTGTTCGCTAGCTCGTCAGGGTCCGGCCGACTGACCAACAGGCGCTCATGCAAACCGTCTCGCGTCCCTCCCATCTCATTTGTTACCGCGATCGCCCCACTACAAACGGCATCAAGGGGCGGATGAGAGGGATGAGGACTGTGCTGCAGTGAAAACACGATGTCAGTTCTTGCGAGAACATCGAAATATTCATGCCAACCCAACTTTCCGACGGACGTAAGAACCGCGCCGTCTAATGCGATGTTGGGATGGGCTTCACCTGCGGAACTGAACTCTACCTCATGCCCATTGGCCAAGATACGGCTCGATAGCCTATAAAGCGATGAACAACCGATACGAAACAAGTTTCGAGGCTTACTCGGTCGCCCGTAGAATAGAATACGGGTCTTCGAAGAATCCACGCGACGGTGAGCTGCGGCGATCTCCAATCGACTCATATCAAGACTCGGGGCGAATACAAGTTCATCTCTAACCGCAATATTTTCAACCGAAGTCAAATACAATGCCAGCGGCGACGAATTCACGATTAGGTGAAAACCGGTATGTAGCGTTGAACGTGCCAACGCATACTCACTTGACCAGGCCGAAAACCCCGCTTCATAATCCTGCACCAAATAGAGCACTCGCGAGGGCGATATGCGGCCGAGTCTTGAAGCAATATCCAAAGCGTGCGCTGTCGTCCAGTGGGTTGCCATCCACACATCATTTTCACTAATAGTCGTATCCATCAAGCCTGCTGGGTCGAACAGGCTGAACTGCGACTCCTCCAGACCGAACTCCCGACTCAACAACGCGTACGTGGCGCGCCGTGTGGAGCCAAACGGGCTGTTCCTCATTACGATCAGGCGCGGCTGCAGTCCGACCGTGGACGCGACTCTGAGCCCAACGTCCAATGCAGTACGTATACCCGCAAAGAACGCACCCGGGTGCAACTCAGGCAACACGATGTTTAGCCTTGGCGAAATTATGCCTGTTCGAATGGGAACGAAAGCTAGGCTGTTCACATCCAAACCACGGTATGATGCGCTGCCGGCGATCTCGTTCGCCGCCCGATCAACTCGTCGCCGACCCATCCGTGAGCGCACCTTACCAATTTTGGCACTCATTCCAAAATCCAAATTCGCATTCGATAATCCTGCATAATGACTCACCGCAATCCTATCCTCTCATGCCGGCGGAGAATTTCGACAATTGGAGTTCCTCTATGCGATGCGCAAATGCGGTTTGTCCTTCGCGGGCGTATGCTATCAAAGCACGCCTAGTGACCTCGATTTCCGCCACAGGCAGTCCCGGCTCAAGGGCAATATCAACTAATGCCTTAGCCACAGACTCTCTATCTTGAGCATCAACGGTCCGCAGAAGCGGAGCCGAAAATTTCTCAATCTCATCAAACGCGATACTCCGTTGAGTTAATACATACCGCCCACAGCACAGGCCCTGCCACACTTTGTTCGCGATGACCGACTTGGCCTTTGCGGAATCACCAAATACGCCTAGCACGACATCAGCCTGATGAATACGGGTTCGAAGCTCAGATTCAGGAAGTAAATCGTTGAATGTGACACAGTCACCTAGCCCCAGTGCGGACACCAAATCCATAGTCGGCTGTGCAGCCTTCAAATCCCCAATGAGCAAAACTTCTATTCCAATGTTGCGTCTAACTAGCGGAAGGGCTCGGATCACCGTGTCAACGGAATGCAACCGCGTGAAGTTTCCATAGTAGAGAATCCGCAAGCGATTCGGCTGCCGCTCCCAAACCGAGGTTGAAGTAGCCCACTCTGGCGCACCAACTGGTACCGCCATGATTCTGCCGTCAGGAAACCGTTCTCGCCGACTTAGTTCTCTACCACGAATGAGAGTATCGATCAGATACAAATCTGACGTGTGCAAGGCAACTTTATCAAGAATCGAATACACACGGCCTTTCAACGACGCGTTGGAGTAAGTTCCCCGATC
The DNA here is from genome assembly GCF_009872365.1 of Rhodococcus sp. T7. Taxonomy (NCBI): domain Bacteria; kingdom Bacillati; phylum Actinomycetota; class Actinomycetes; order Mycobacteriales; family Nocardiaceae; genus Rhodococcus; species Rhodococcus sp. T7. The sequence continues at coordinate 42,643 of NZ_WXYH01000122.1, read as the reverse complement.
CTGAACGTGCGTTTCATGCATACCAATAAAACCATCAACAACATGAACCGATCTCGAAAGCCTGGCAACGAGATACGACACCCAAGCATACGAATTTCCGAACTCGGACATGATCACCACGGAGTTCATTCTCACTTGTTTCATTGCTTGGAAGAACATAGCGGCGCAGCGTAGGGGATACGGCACTCCACTTAATCGCTGAATAACGATGACATTCCACTGCGAGCTGTCTAACACTTTTCTCAGGGTTCTGTTCCTCGGATATTCGCAATCCGTAACGTTTAGATAGAGAACCCGGATCTTGTGGTCTTGCTGTGAGTCGTCACGCAGCCCCCGTCCGCGCAGCTCGCGGAGCCTTCGCGACAAAGTCGCCATTGCCGAATTCATGCGACATACCCTTCACGTGCCAGCACTAGATCTGCATTCTTCTTGTTACTGCTTCCGGCGTGCGGTCGTGCATCGCGCCCTAGGTCCGACCTGGTCGATCCAGCTCCCAGAGCGACAAGAATGAAGAAAAGGAATGCTATCGCCGGCCACCGTAGGTAGTCAAATGAAAACATCATGACGCCCATTGCAACCAACGCAGAGCCAAAAAGCGAATTTCCCTTTGCGATTCCGACCGTAATTAGTGCTATAAGAATGACGAAACCGAACAATCCGTTGGTGGCGATCGTGGTAACAAGTTGATTGTCCACGATCCGAAACCCATTCTGCTGCAGATACCCTGCCTGGAATAGATCGTTCTCCGATCCAAACCCGCTACCTAACAGCAGTCTTGAGATGTTCAAATTAAACAGACCGGGCAGGGCACTTATCGCGGCCGCACGATTGGTGTATGAACCGGAGCCAACGAGGTCTGCCCATATCTGCCGAATGCCAAAATCGAAAATGAGAAGTGTGCCCGACACAGCCAGCACCGTGATCAGGTTCCGCCACCGGTCTCTTGCATTGACGTGCAGCACCGATGAGAACACTACCGCGATAGCGAGCGCAACGAAGGCGCTTCTTGTCCCTGAAATTAGCAATCCGAAAGCCAAAAGTCCGAAGATCGGATACTTAATCCAACGAGTTCTGATCGTTCCCCCATCTATTATTATCAAAACGGCGATAACAAGCAGGGTTGACAGAACTATCGGGTGCCCCATAGTTCCCTGAGTACGTACAATCTCGGGGCCAAGCAAGGGATTGGCAAGCTTCACTTCAGTACCGTCGGCGTAACGTCCGTATCCCCATAATATAGGTATATGCGTTACAACTAACTCTATGAATGCAATCAGCGTTTGCGCAACTGCAACGACCACGATTCCGTACTTGATTGTCTCCCTATCTGCGTCGCAGCCACGTCGGCAGATCTCGACTGCACATACAGATATCCCTGCCATTAGCATTAGGACCGTCAGAGGATACGAATGAAGAGCGGTAACCAGTATCAGCATCGCGAACCACACAGCTATCCAAAAGTTTACCCATTTGATGCGAGTGGGCGAGGCTTCAATTCCGCCAGGCCTACGAAAGTAGGCGACACTCAATACCAATAGTGTCAAGAGCAAGACAGTGAGCCTCGTATTGCTTGGTACAATGGGGCTGCTACCAAGGCAAAGTAAAGAGAACGCAACGACAATCGCGACTCCGTTCCAGCCGGTAATTCGAGGAAAGATTAGTGGCGCAATGGCTGCTAGCGCGAGAACTGGTAGGATCAGGTAGATCATATATTCCATATTTAGCCCCAATGCATATAATACAAGTATTTAGCAAACACGCAGGACAGCATCCTGTATTCCTGCATTGTAGCGATCTGTCGAGAACTTTGCGTTGACATACTTAAATCCACTAACGGCCAGATCGGCTGCTTGTAGCGGGTTGCAAATTAGCGTTGATATCGCGCTTGCGAGGGCTTCGTCATCGCCGGGTGGCACGGTCAGTCCGGTTACACCATTGACCACGATCTCTGCCAATCCTTCTACATCGCTAACAATAGTTGGACGCATGGCGGCCATTGCCTCGGCTGCGACGGTCCCAAACGGTTCCTGTCGGGATGGAACAATGACGATGTCTGCGTCTGCGAGTAGTTGTTTGGTATTCTCGACGAATCCAAGGTAGTTACAGCTTTCATCAACACCCAGCTGCTCTTCGAGTTTGATCAGTTCGTCCTTGTACCAATCGTATCCATCGAATACGTCACCTGCGAATGTTAGGCTCACTTTCACCCCCGCTCGGCTTAGTCGATCTATAGCGCGGATTGCGATATCCTGGCCTTTGCGAGGGCTGATTCGCCCGACCAGCAGGATTCGAACCGGTGTCCGAAAGGGCGCCGGGGTGTGGGAAAAGTATTCTGCCCAGTCTTTTCCGTTGTAAACAACGTCTACGACGCTCGCTGGAATATTCGCGTTCTGCATAACAAAGTCTTTTGTTGCCCTACTGTTGCAGACAATGCCGTTTACCAGTTGGAGTGGACGGACAAGAATAGACCGAAGAAGCCGGGATCTGCCTTGCTCAAGTTCTCTTACGTGACAAACGATCGGCCGCCGAGTTACCTTCGCCGCGATTATCCAGAGTGGCTGCGTGAGAGTATTGACGTAGACGATCTCCGCCCCTGTATCGCGGATGGTTTGCATAGCCCGACCCAATGCCACAATCGAATTTAAGATGAGGCTAAGCATTCCTCGGGGCGAAAGGTACTCCTTCCGAAGTACTGGCACATTTTGCACTATGAGGTCAGTATCGCCTGTTGTCAAGTGATCGACAAGTGGTCCATGGTTGGGCAAAACGACCGTAACGGTGTGTCCGGCGCCTCTTAGGCCCTGAATTGTCACCGCCGCCATCCGATCGCTGCCATAGAGTTCGGCTCCCGGATGGCAATACAGAATTCGCTTCGGCATTCTCAATCACCACACGGCTTTAGTTTGGGCGTCATGCCACCTCATTCTCTAATGGTTTATCTTATGGCGATCGGGTACGACTCATTTCGAACTAGGCTTAGGAGATCGTCGACCAAGATTGGTTACCGACCATCCGGGAACCGGAAGGCTTGTACGATGGGTGTCGAAGAGATAGCGGCCAGCTTTATTAGTAAGCACCGTCACCCGCCACCACCGCCCTAACCGTCTTTCCGATGATCAGCGCATCCCCCACCATCGACCAGTTCTCCACATACGAAAGATCCAGCCGCACAGTCTCGTCCCACGAAAGGTCTGATCGTCCGCTGACCTGCCACAACCCTGTGATTCCAGGCTTGACCAGCAGCCGGCGCCGCACGGCCCCGTCGTAGGCCTCTACTTCTCGCCGCAGGGGAGGGCGTGGCCCAACCACACTCATTTCGCGGCGCAGGACGTTAATGAACTGTGGCAATTCGTCCAGGCTGTACTTGCGAAGGAAATTTCCAACTTTGGTCACCCTGGGGTCGTCACGCATCTTGAACAGCACGCCGGCGCCCTCGTTCGCCGTAAGCAACGATGCCACCTGCTTATCCGCGTCAACGACCATGCTGCGGAATTTGAGCATGGGAAATGGCTTGCCGTCCAACCCCATACGTTCCGACTTGTAGAATACCGGCCCCCTGCTGGTCAGCTTGATGGCCAGGGCAGCAGCAATCATCACCGGGCTGATGAGGACGAGTGCGAGGATTGCGAACACGAAGTCAAACGAGAGCTTCGAAAACTTCTTCGCCCCGTGATACTGCGGCTTTTCCACGTGGATCAGCGGAAGCCCTGCCACCGGCCGCATCGATAGGCGTGGTCCCGAAACGTCCATCATTCCGGGAGCGACAACGAGATCCACGTGATGTGGTTCCAGGTCCCACGCGAGTGTACGCATGCCTTCGTGTCCGAGATGCTCGGTAGCGGTCACCGCGACCGTGTCGGCGTGGCAGAAACCGAGGGCGTGCACGACGTCTCGTTCGTCGCCGAAGACAGGGATATCGCGCCCACCGACAATTATCTTGTCGTTGCGCTCGCCTGTGTGCCCCGGGATGCAAGTACCTACTACGCGGTAACCGTCGGCCGTGCCGCGCTCGAACGATTCCGCCAGGTTGCGTACTGAGCGTTCACCGCCCACCACCAGCACAGAGGTTTGGAACTCTCCGCGGGACCGCTTGCGGGCGATCACTCGACGCCATGCCCACCGGCTGACTGTGAGGCCGATGAGCCCGACTGGAAAGGCGATCGCGAGATACAGGCGAGCGAGGTCAAGGCGAAACAGAAGGGAAAGGATGGCGATCAAGCCAAAGAGCCTGACCGTGGAGACAAATATTCTCCGGTACTCATCCGGTCCACTGCCGATCACGCGAACCGTGCGGGTCCGGAAGATGCTGAGGGTGGCGAGCCATGACAGGACCAGTAGGCCCGAGACCAGCGTGTAGCTTAGAGTTTGAGGAAATACAGTGGTCTGCAAGACACCGCTGTCGCCGAAGCGCACCCACTGCGCGAGCGCCACGGCGGCGATCACGACTAACGTGTCCGACACCCACAACCGCCGGATGTATGTGGCCTGCCATGCACGCCGACCACTGGGCTGTAGTTCGCGTCCAGAGACGGGCGCGGCGCCCTGAGCAGCGGTTGCCGAATCGAGCGAAACACCGAACGACGTCACTATTCGCGCCTTCCAACTAGGAACCAAATGAGCCGGAGCGTTACCGTCTCGCGACCTGTGTGGCGGTAGTTGAAGACCGCCCCCCGAGTCTTGCTGCCACATGATGATCGCACTATTGGCCCCATCGTTACACACCGAGCGGTCCGTAGTGACGAGACTCACAGCAATCTATTCACAACAGCGAGAACGTGTTTCGATGCTGGTCAGCGAGACGAGCAGCAACCCAATCGGACCTTCGCGAAAGCCTCTAGGGGCCAACTCATGGCCTCGTACTGGCCATGTTGCCGAGGCTCGAGTATTTTGCGCGCTTGATACCGAGCAGTAACAATGCGATAACGACGATGACTAGCACTGCGACATGAGAGTGCACTGAAACAAAGCCTATTCTTCGATGTTCACGCGATGCTGCAGCCAATCCCGCAGGTCCGCCCCGTACTCGGGATGCTCGAGCGCCAAATCTACGGAGGCACGGAGATACCCGCCGGGATTACCGAGGTCGTGCCGCGCACCGCGATGTACCACTACGTGCACGGGATGCCCCTCGGCGATCAGCAGTGCGATGGCGTCCGTCAATTGCAGCTCGCCGCCCGCGCCCGGACGGATACGGCGGAGCGCCCCGAAAATCGCCCGGTCCAAGAGATAACGGCCCGCAGCCGCGAGCGTCGATGGCGCGTCCTCGAGCTTCGGCTTCTCCACCATGCCTTTTACCCTCAGCACATTGGGGTTTGCGGCATCGGGCACCGTCTCGACGTCGAAGATTCCATATGCGCTCACCTCCTCTTTGGTGACATCGATGGCACACAACACGGATCCGCCCCGCTTGGCTCGCACGCGAGACATGATCTCGAGTACTCCGTTCGGCAAAACCAAATCGTCCGGCAGCAGGACCGCGACCGCGTCCTCGTCCGGCCCCAGCACCACCTCTGCGCATCCGACGGCGTGACCCAGCCCCAACGGCTGTTCCTGCACTACCGACTCCACCGCAAGGAGACCGGGAGCCCTGCGGACCCTCTCGAGCAGCTTGTGTTTGCCCCTGGCAGCGAGAGCATTTTCCAGAACCAGGTCTTCGACGAAATGCGCCACCACACTGTCCTTGCCGGGTGACGTCACAATGACCAGCCTCTCGGCACCCGAGTCGGCTGCCTCACCGGCCACCAGCTCGATCCCGGGCGTGTCCACCACCGGAAGGAGCTCTTTGGGGACGGTCTTTGTGGCCGGCAGAAATCGCGTGCCCATTCCCGCCGCCGGCACTACGGCCGTCCGAAACACACCTGTACCGAATTCCCCCATGGTGATGCCTTTCTCGAAGAATGCAGAATGCGCTGCAGTGTCGCGCGACCCTTGCGCTTGGGCCAATGATCGCATCGGAGAGACCCCTTTGCCCGTTTCGAACGAGGCCAAGTGACCTAGGTAACAAGCGGGCATCGCAGACGGCGCTCCGGAGACGACCGGATGCCCGCCAAAACCGAAGAGCCGCTGGTCGGTTGTCCAGGTTCGTTGCCGATGAGCACGGAAGCAATCCGTTGGATCGGAACGCGTCGGCATCATCCCGGAGCCGATCGTGGCGATGAATATCCGAGCCTGTTTGAGGGCAGGCGTGAGGGTTGGGGCCGGGTCCGATGCCGACAGCCCACGCGGACTCTCCCTCACTCAGCTCGAGCGAGGAAATGACAGCTGAGCCCGCGGTACACAAGACTATCTGAGGCTTCCCGAAGTCGAGCGTTGCCGTGGATGTGGCACCGCTTCCGTTCTTGTCGAGTTCCACTCGAGTGAGCTCGAATTCCAGTTCCCGGCGTTCGATACAGACCCCGGCGAGGACCGTCGCTGTCCGCGCGCACAACCGGTATATGACTCGACCGAAAATCGAGGACACGAAGCAGCTCCGGCACATCGACGTGTTTGGACGTCAATCCGCCGCGAAGCGCGTTGTCGGAGTTGGCGATGATCTCGACGGCTGCGCCACTCAGGTATGCGTGCAGATTTCCGGCCGCGAGGTACAGTCCCCCTCCGGGCTCGAGCGTGATCCGATTGAGCAGCAGCGAGATCAGCACACCCGGGTCTTTCGGATACCTACTCCCCAGGTCGAGGGCGGTCTGCGCCTCGGCTGCGAACCCTGCCACTCCGTGAGACGCCAACCAGAACTACTGCGTCGGTCGCAGAATCGGTTCCGATGTACTGACTCCCCCTATGTGGCTGAATGCACTGGCACAATTGAAACCCGACAGCGGCGGGCGCGCCACTCGACCGCGCCCCCCGGAGTGCTCTCGTTGCGAGTTGTCCCTGACACAGTGTTTCGCAATGCCTGCCCCCGTCTCTGCAGAACCTCACGGCGTGCAACGATCGTCGCGGGAAAGTGTTCTTCGGTCCGGGGCGACACCGGCAGCGGGGCAGGCCGTAGCGCCCCTGACCTTCAAGAATGCGTTCGCGTCAGCTCCTTACGTTCAGGTGAACCCGAGCAACGCCGACGCCGTCGCGCTTGGGAGTTTCTATGCGAGCACCACTACAACGACCATGACGATCTACTGCTCGGGAACGCTGCCCGCGAGTCAGGCGGGAAGCACGTACCAGGTCACGTATCTCGTGGAGGGCTAGAGCAACCCCTGCGCTGTGAGACTTTCGCGCAGCGCAGGGGAAATCCTGTCCGCGTACTGCGAGGTCATATGCACCTTGTCGAGTTTGACGGGGGTCGTTCCAACGAATGCGGGACAGTATCCGCCGACGCAGAACCAATCCCTTGAGTTGACGTATGCGAAGCCACTCCCGTGTGCGAGATCTTCCTCGACCTTTGACATCGTCGTCCAATCGCCCGTCAGGCCACTGACGCACTCCGCCGGGACGGACAGCTTGTTGTAACAGTCACGAACATTCACATCGGATGGGGGCGGAGCAAGGAAGGCGACCTTTCCGACATTCGCGGCGAATTGGGACGTGAGCGCCTTCATTCCTGTCACCCATTCGGTCCAGGTCACCGACTGCTTTGTGGCGTCGTTCGTTCGAGGTTCGTAGGTATTCGTGATGACAACCAGATCTGGCCGCAACTTGTTGATGGCGGAAATTGCTTCCGCCTTCCGCTGCGAGCACGCTTCGGTGATCTCAGGGTCGGGGCTGCTGATGGTCTGATCAATAAAGGTGCATCCGTACATGGCGCGGGAACGTACTTGCCACTGACCGCCGCTACTCTCGGCAATGTTCTTGAACGCTTCCACGTACGTCATCGCCACAGAGTCTCCGACAATGACGATCTTCTTTGGTGCGTTGGGATCACCCCAGATGCATCGACTCTCGGGTGGGGGATTAATTGAGCCGCAATCGCTTATCGCCTTGGGTGCTTGCGGTCCGGCGATCGCCTCGTCCATCGTGGGGCTCAGCTCCGGCCACGCCCGCGAAGCCAGCGCCGCTGAGATTTCGCCTGAGAGCTTGCCCTGCTCTGGTCCGACGTTAGCGGTGATTGACTGGTTAACTGCAGCCGCTGATGGGGGCAGCAACTGTGGGTCGGTGGGTGTGGTCGCGTAGACAGCCAGCGCTGCGGTCACCAGCGCCAACGATGCGATTCCGATTGTTTGGCTTGGCTCGCTCATCTTCAACGTTCGCAGACGCCAGCGCGATACGTCGAGGATGATCCGCTCCTTCTTCTCGATGCCTGTCTCGAGCCATTTCGAGGAGCGAATCCTGTTCTCGAAGAAGTGGTAACTCGCAATCGACAGGCCGAACATGAGGAGCAACGCAGTAGCAAAGTAGTAGCCACTTCGGTCCATGAGCGCGGCGAGTAGAACGATGACCGGCCAGTGCCAGAGGTACAGCGAATACGAGATGTCGCCAATGTAGGTGCTGACACGGTTGGTCAACACCTGTAGGTACTTCTGTTCGCCGGCCACTCCAGCGGCGATGACCATTGCCGCACCAAGCACGGGAACGGCCGCCCATGGCGCAGGGAATCCCCCGCCGGTTTCCGTGATGGCGAAGGCTCCGACTGTGATCGCGATGAGCCCAGCCCACGCAATGAAGGGGCGGACCTTGTCGGGGATGCTCTCGAAGTAGCTGATCGAGATCGCGAGAAGTGCGCCGACGCCCAACTCCCAGACGCGGGTGAGGGTGGAGAAGTACGCCCAGGTAGGACTGCTCGCAGTGTTCAGTACCGAGTAGCCGAACGACACCAGTACGGCAACCCCCATGACGGCGGCGGACAGCGCGAGTCGCGCCTTGGCCGACCAAGACTTACGCCCGACGAGGATCCCGATGGCCAGGATGACCGCGGGCCACACGAAATAGAACTGCTCCTCGACCGACAGTGACCAGTAGTGCTGCAAAGGTGACACGGGCCCGGACGAACTAAAGTAGTCGGTCCCTTCGATCCCGAACCGCCAGTTCGATACAAAGAAGAACGCGGCGACCGCATCGAGAGCGGTGGACTTGAACCGACTACCCGTGTAAATGAAGAATGCGGCGATGACCGTCGCCATGAGAACGAGCGTGGCGGCGGGGACGATACGCCGGATACGTCGCCGGTAGAAGCTGGAGAACGAGATCCGTCCGGTCTGCTCGAACGTGTGCAGAAGTGATCCGGTGATGAGGAATCCGGAGATCACGAAGAAGACGTCTACGCCGACGAACCCGCCCCGCGGGAAGTGGAACAGGTGTGAGAGCACGACGAGCATGACTGCGACCATGCGCAGGCCTTGGATGTCGAGTCTCTGCGTCGCCTTCGGCTGGGCCGGTTTCCGGCGCGACGAACTAGACCGCGTGATGGTTGTCACGGAGTTCCCCTCAGAATCTCTCAGCCCCGTTAAAGATGGGGATGTGGACAATATAGACCGGCCGGTACCTACTCGCCGGTTATGTCATTCATCCGAATGACACTGGTAGACCGCGCAGAATTGCTCACCTTGACCCCACTCTCGGAGGTTGGCCGATGGCTGACAACCCGGATACCTCATCCCAGAGCCAGAGCGGTTTGCGCCTCGCGTCGAAACTCACCGGCGTTCCCCGGGTCTGCGCCGAAAATGTAACGGTTCGTATCCGTCGAGCATGTCCGTGATCAGGTCGTAGTCCGGCACGGAGATGAGGTAGGGGACATTCCGGATACCGCCAGCGGTGCCGAGCGGCTCCGCCTTGGTCACGAACTCGATGTGCAGGCCCATCGCCTCACCGTGCCGAACTTGGCCTCGAAACCTCCGCCTTGATCGAGGCTCCCAACTCCACGTGCGTGATGCCCACATCCTTGATTCTGGCGAGACCGATGCGTCGGGAACGGCAACCGCGGTCGGCAGCGTCGGTTTCGGAGCAGACAGCGGCAATCAGACGAAGCGGATGAATTTCGTCCGATACGATCTCTCCCATCGGGGAGAGATCGATCGTTCAGACGTCGGCCCCAGTCGGTGGTTTTCGCCGCCGTCAGGAAGAATGCCCGGTTGGATGGCAGTCATGTGGCCTTCACGCAGGGAGCCGACCAAGTGGATCGTCGTTTCCAGGGTCCGAAAGCGTGTCAGTAAGCCCCATCACTCGACACCACCGCCTTCAATGTTTTTCCGATGATCAGCACGTCACCCGTCATCGACCAGTTCTCCACGTAAGAAAGATCAAGCCGGACAGTCTCTTCCCACGACAAGTCCGATCGCCCACTTACCTGCCACAGTCCTGTGATTCCAGGCTTCACCAGGAGTCGGCGCCGCACGGTGCCGTCGTATGCCTCCACCTCTCGGCGCAATGGCGGGCGGGGACCGACCACACTCATCTCGCGGCGCAAGACGTTGATGAACTGGGGCAGTTCGTCGATGCTGAACTTCCGCATGATTCGTCCGACTTTGGTTACCCGCGGATCCTCTCGCATCTTGAACAGGACGCCGGCGCCCTCGTTGGCCTTCATGAGCGAATCGACCTGCCTGTCGGCGTCCACCACCATGCTTCGGAATTTGAACATCGGAAAGGGTTTACCGTTCAATCCCATCCGTTCCGACTTGTAGAATACCGGCCCGGTGCTGGTGAGCTTGATCGCGACTGCGACTGCGAGCATCAGCGGGCTGATGGCGAACAGAGCCAGGCTCGCGAACGCGAAGTCGAATCCCGTCTTCGAGAACTTCTGGGCCCCGTGATACCGGGGCTTCTCGACATGGATCAGCGGGAGCCCGGCCACCGGGCGCATCGACAGACGTGGACCCGCAACGTCCATCATCCCGGGCGCCACCACCAAATCCACATGGTGTGGTTCCAGGGCCCAGGCCAGGGCGCGCATACCGTCGTGGCCGAGGTGTTCGGTGGCCGTCACAGCCACAGTGTCCGCACCGCAGAACTTCAACGCGCTTAACACGTGGCGCTCGTCGCCGAGCACGGGGATTTCTCGCCCGCCGACCACGATCTCCTGCCCACGCTCGGTACTACGTCCGGGTGTGCAGACACCGACGACGCGGTATCCATCGGCGGTACCACGCGAAAAAGATTCGGCGAGGCTACGCACTGACCGCTCGCCACCCACCACGAGGACGGAAGTCTGGAATTCTCCCCGTGCCCGCTTGCGCGCGATCACGCGGCGCCAGCACCATCGGCTGACGATGAGCCCCGCCAATCCGACCGGGAAGGCGATGCCGAGGTAGAGCCGTGCCAAATCGATTCTGAACAGCAGAGATACGATCGCAATGATTCCGAAGAGACGGATAGTGGAGGCGAGAATCCGCCGGTATTCCTCCGGGCCGCTCCCTATCACTCGAATCGTGCGGGTCCGAAAAATCACCAAGGCGACGAGCCACATGACGATGAGTGCCGCCGAGATGAACGAGTAGCTCAGGTTCGGGATCGCATGGGACGATGCCAGAACTCCGCGGTCGCCGAAGCGCACCCACTGCGCAATCGCTACGGCTGCGACCACGATCAGCGTGTCCGAAATTCTCAATCTCCGAATGTAAGCTGCCTGCCAGTCTCGACGACTGCCAACCTTCTCAGCCCCCGCGACGCTCGCTGAACCTTCTTCACCCCACGCGGGGCTGAGGGGCACATTGAATGCCGTAACCATCACACGCCTTCCACCTAAAGCTCACCTAAAGCCGTTCCCCGTCGGCAGCCCGTGTGGAACCCGATGTATGACGGAAGAAAGACCGCTCCCCGAAAGCTGCCGTGTAGATGATCGCACTCACGGCGAATTCATTAGCGGCAAGCGAGAATCTGCCCAGAACAGCAGCGGGGGCAACACCCGAATAGAACCGACTGGTCAGGCTTGTTTCGTCTCGCCGGTCCGCCCGAAACCCGAGAGAATCCCAGCAAAATGTGATGCAAATCACAACACGCTCCGAAACTTTCTCGGCGTCGGCGTTCAAGTTACCGGCAAGTAAGAGGCCAAATCCCCTTGACAGCAACGCCGCCGAGTCACTCCGAGTTCGTCACCGGCAACGTCGGCCGAGATTCACGCGGGGGTGATACTCACGGGTGAGCCGGTAGGCGAGCATGATCAGCGCGTCTCTTCTATACGGAGCCAAGGAAACACACCCGTCATCGCAGGGCAGTTGAACGAAGCGGAGAAGGCAAACCGATGACAGGGGCGGCGATCTCGCCGACCGCTAGATCGTGGCATCGTTTTCCTCACCAAAACCTATACATGTATCGGGTTTTCGCGCGGGAAATGGGATTCCAACACCCTGGGTGACCTTCCCTACGTCAGTGCTGAGGTGAGATCCGATGTAAGCGTGGGAGCTCCCTTCCCGAACAGGCAGCCACCGTGTTTGATGCGCTCGTGCCAGTGCGGGGGCAGCCGCCGCGAGCACTACGAACTTGTCGGCGATCGGTATCCACAGGATTTACACAGGTGCCGCACCTTGGTCGAGCGTCCAGCCGCGGGCATACTCGATGCGTGTGGTGGTGGATCGTGGGGGCGGCGGTGCTGCTGTGGGTGGCACTGTCGGTACCGCTGGCGATTCTGATCGGGAAAGCGGCCCGGCTGAAAGATTTGCGTGAGCCACCCGCACCGCCGAGTGAGGACGGGAGAAACGATCCGCCCGACTGCACAGTTGCGTGACACATTGCCACGCACGGAACGCCGAGCGCTCGCGCTGTGTTCATCTACGCCGTTTCCTCGGGTGAGCCCGCCCCTTCGCGAACGTCGTCCGTGACGATCACGCACACCACGTCACCATCGAGCTCCCGCATCTCTTCCATACCGTGGACCGTCACCACTGCTTGACCATCGCCCACCGCGAAACATCATTGTACCGAGAAGGATTCCCGACGAGCCGATCAACCCCTCGGTGGATGATTCAGAGTGGTAACTCGCGCACATCTTTCAGATGGGCTGCCGAGCCCATCACTACGGCAAGTGGTATCGCACCGAGTCCCCACACCAGGATTATTCCAATGGCCCACCACATGGGCTCAGTATCACCCATAACCAGCCGTACAGTCTGTTTTTGCGCCGAAACGAGACTTTTAGACCAGTTATGTCACGTTTTGTTACCGACGAACCCCGGTGGGGCAAACTCCGTCCCGAGGGGTGGGCTGAGTCTCCACGGCCGCCATTTCCACCTTTACAACCTGGGATCGCCGCGCTGGCTGCCGTCGGGATGGTGGCGGTTCGGGGCTCGGAGAAGCAACGCCGCCATCCGACGGTGCCGATCTCGTACCGCGTCGGCGCCGCGCTCATCGTCGACGAACTGGCACTGCTGCTCGACCTGGAAGACGTCTACTGGGCGAAGGAGGGGCGGACGAGCGTCGACGCCGCCGTGGTCATCATCGGCCTCCGTGGACTGATGACTGCAGGTTTCGAGTTTCGGCCCGCCGCCCAGCGAGCACTCACGGGACCGACGTAGACGGCCGCACACAGGACAACCGGGCGGTCCCCCACGGCTCGATGTCATAGACCGGGATGCAGTCCAGACCGCGGGAGCGCACCCGCTGCACGACCGCCGCATCCGCCGACGGGCACGTGCCCTCGACAACGGCCTCGGTGACGATCGCGCACACCACGTCGCCACGGAATTCGCGCACGGGTTTCAGCCCCTGCTCCACCGTCCAGTGCCGCACGGCGGCCCAGTGCGTCACCTCGGTGACGGTGGACGGGTGGCCGATGAACAACACACTTCGCGTCGCGTGCCGTCCGCTCGCGACAGCCGACGTCTGCACCTGAACCTGAACCTCCGCCTCCGTGCACCACTCGGACGCCACCTCCGCCAGGGGCGTGCTCGCAATCGTCGACATCTTTCCTCATCCTGTTGCCGGCCCCCGGATAGAAATCATCCTGCCGCGGATCGGGCCCCACGACCGTCCCCCGATCGGGCGTGGAATCGGATGATTCCACTGTCCCCTGATCGGCCGACCGTGACGTCACAGCACCCGGGGCAATCGCGGCGACGAACGGTCATGGGACTCGACCGGTAAGGGATCGACCAGTGCCCAGTGCCCCGTCGACTCGCAGACGCGGTCGGCTTTTACGTGCACGTCCACTCGCGGTGAGACCGGATCGGGCGCTTGTCCGACGCGCTAGATCACCAGTCGTTCGAGTGGCTGGCCGGTGATCGCGGCGATCAGGTCGAAGTCTTTGTCGAGATGCAAAACGACCCGGTTGTTGATCTCCGCGGTCGCCGCGATGAGCAGATCGAGGATCGACGGTGCGCGATGTTGTCCGCGTTCTGCCAGTTGCCGTTGCACATCAAGGGCGCGGTCTTCGATCGCGGGTGTCGAATACTCCAGGGGCATGGCCGACAGCGGTGGGGTGCGTCGTCCCCGTACCAGGTCGTGGGCGGTACGGGCGGAGTAGCCGACTTCGAGCAGCGTCACGGTGCAGATGTGAACCAGACCGCGCTGGATTCGATTGGCCCACTGCTCGACGTCCGGGCTGGTGCCGAGGCGCACCATTGCAGACTTGTCGATGAGCCACGTGGAGCCACTCATGACCAGGCGCCGCGCATGACCTCGTCGTCTGCCAGGTCAGGAAAGTCTTGGGAGAACCGCTTCAGGTCTGCGGCCGACACCGTGGTGATGGTGCGACGTGCCTCCTGCTGCAGATGACGGCGCAGGTACTCGGTTCGCGAGATCCCGAGGCGGGCAGCGTGCTCGTCGAGCAGCGCCAGGTCCTCCGCGGGAAAGTTGCGGATCAAAACGTCAGGCATGAAAACCTCCTAGATATCATAGGATATCACGTGCCGACGTGGAGACTCGTATGCTGGCGCGCCGGCTCAGTAGCCCACCATCAGCGGGCGAGCACCCACCTCACGGACGTCGGTTCAGACATGGACGCGGACCCCGCGTGTGGTGGTCAGAAACGCGTCCGCAAGCCGAGGTGTCATCGGGACGAGATTTGCGTCGGGCGCTGGGCCGAAGGCAGTCGGTGCCAGTCCCATAGGCGGATCCGCTTTCGGGACGAGGTCCGCTCCCGGACGTACGTGACGCCACCTCGCCGGCAATGGTTCCGTGTGCGGGCAGCGTGTTGGCCGCGGACCAGGCGCATTGTTCAGGTCGGGCGCTTAGCGCGGCAAACCATCGGTGACATTGGTGCTGGCTGCGAGGAAGATCGATATGGAACCAACTGGTCGCAAATAAGACGAGGCGAAGCCTGACATCACCACAGCCCAGTCTCGCTCGTAATTAGGAATCTCCCTCAGGAGGCTGCGGTGACATATGGTGCCGCGTCAGCCGAGACGCCCGTTCGGGTAGAGCGCTGCGACGTCTGCATCGTCGGAGCCGGCATCACCGGACTCAATGCCCTCTTCGTCACCAGTCAATACCTGTCGCGCTCGCAGAAGGTCATCCTGGTAGATCGCCGCGATCGATCCGGCGGTATGTGGGTCGACACCTATGCATATGTGCGACTGCACCAACCGCATGGCATGTTCACCGCCGGCAACATCAAGTGGACTCTCGGCCAGGATCGCTCCTACCTGGCAACAAAGGACGAGGTGCTCATCCACTTCGACCACTGCCTCGACGTTGTCAAGCAACGAGTGCAGGTGGACGAGTACTTCGGCTGGGCGCTCGAGTCACACGACGAGTCCGACGGGATCGTGCGCCTCACCTGCACATCGTCGGACGGCCAACTCATGGTTGTCGAGGCGAAGCGACTGATCAAAGCCAGCGGATTCGGGGTTGTGCCCAACGACCCGCTCGAGGTTTCCAGTGCGCGAGTCGTGTCGGTGTCACCCGACTTCTGCGACATGCGGGGGGACGAGATGCGGGCGAGTGACACCCCGGTGTGGGTCGTGGGGGGCGGAAAGACCGGGATGGATACCGCCCACGCGCTGATCACGGAATACCCCGGTCGGGAAGTGAATCTTGTGGCAGGTTCAGGCACGTTCTTTTCGAGCCGCGACCGCTTGTTCCCCGCTGGCGGCCGACGATGGTGGGGCGGCACGCTGGTGACCGGCATTTTCATGGAACTGGGTCGGCGTTTCGACGGGACCAACGAGACCGATGTCGCGACCTGGTTACGCGATACCTACGGCACCTGGTTAACCCCCACCACAGGCAACTACCTGCTGGGCCTGCTGTCCGAATCGGAGAACAAGACGATTGCCGCCGGTTTGACCGAGGTGATCATGGATCACGTCGTGGATGCCGTCGACCGCAACGGCGAGACCGACTTGGTGTTCCGCAGCGGACTAGCGAAGACGATTCAGCCGGGCAGTTGGATAGTGAACTGCACCGGGTACATGCTGCGCGACGATCAACCCTACGAGCCCTATGTTTCCGACAGTGGTGCGGTCGTATCGGTGCAGCCGCGTTCTGCCACACTCCATCTGACGTCGTACATGGGTTACTTCTTGACCCACCTACTGTTCTTGGACAAGATCAGGGACGTCCCGCTGTATGAACTCGATGCGCCGGATCTACGGAAGAAATCGAATGCGGCATTTCCGTACACGCTCGGATCGCTCACCATGCACAACCTCAGCCTCATCGTCGACAGCGTCCCGAACAAAGTGTTCCTCGATTGCGGACTCGATCTCGATCGCTGGTACCCGCCGCCACGCCCGACCTCCACCTCGATCCTGTTCGTGGGTGGTGCGCCTCGCTTCGCGAAGCTGACTTGCGGTGTGCGTTCCTCCGGACACACCGCCGGCGGAGAATCGAGGCGGTCCACCAAATCAGTCCGAGCAGGACGACGCCAGCCGCCGCCAGTGCCGGTGTTGGTAATGAGGCGGTGATCCGGTTCTGCCAGCTGATGTCCGCTGCAGGTGTGGATTCCCGAGGAGAATGGGGCGATCCGTAGACCTCCTCGGTTACGGCTCGAATGTCGAACGCGGTGCCGGTGTACGGGCCGCCACGCATAGCCTTCCCAGGCGGCCTCGACCTGGTATGGCCTGGAGACAGTGAGGAGTGGCGCAGTCACTGCGTCCTGGTCACCGTGAGGTGCACATCGCCCCGGTTGTTGCCGTAGAAGCCCCACGCGTCATTGGCGAATGCGTACAGGTACCCGGACCGGCACACCCGGTGATTGGTGCCGGCCCCGATGGCGATGCGCTCGTGCAGGGCCTGGGCACCCTCGAGCGCGATCGCGTCGTTGGCGACGACGCCGATCAGCGACATCCACGGCTCGTTCTCGTCCCGGCGGGTCAGCAGGAAGTTGGCCTGCGGGTTCCCGGTCACGCGCCGGAACAACCGCTCGCCCTGACCGAGCACGGTGCTGGCCAGGCGGAAGGCCTCCCGGGGGTGGAACCGGCGCCAGCCGGTGGTGCCGGCAGGCCCGGACGCGATGCTCAGATCCGTCCACTCGCCGGTGGCGGCGAAGGCGTACTCGCCGACGTCGAGGTAGAGGCCCGTCCAGTTCCACGGATCACGGGCGGACACGCCGACCGTGGCGGACTCACCCGGCGCAAGGGTCCTCGTGCTCCGGTACGGGCCACTGGTGATCGGTGGTCTCTCGTGACGCGTGTACACCGACGGGTGCAGCGAGGCGTTGTTCTCGTACTTGTCGATCACGGGGGTGGCCCGGGGCCGCGGCTCCATGAACGGCTCGAGCATCGAGCGCAGCAGAGGCTCGTACAGCGGCTCGAGCAAGCCGTAGATACCTTGGTTGTCGTCATGCACCATGCCGAGTGGGTCGGGTTCGATCTGTTTCTCGACCGCATTGCGGAATTCGAGTCCGATCGCGGTGCGTGACTCGTCGATCATCCAATGCAGCGCACCATCGCTCAGACCCGTCTGCGGGTGCCCGCCACCGACATCCATATGGCTGCCGGGGAACCACACCTGCTTGACGTCCTGGCCGGGCTCGAGGTCGGACCACAGCGTCGGCGTGAACGGTGCCCGCTGCTCGTCGAGCGCCACCGCGTGACGGCCGTGCCGCACATGCGGGTTGAACTTGACGTTGTGGAAGGCATACCGGGTCGGCGGGTCCAGCAGGTTGGTCCAACCGAGCGTGTCCGGGACGCCCAACGCTCCGACGGTGTCCCACACCCCGATGAAGTCCACCGGGATCCGATCCGGGTGCTCGGGGTGGTAGGTGAATCGGAGACCGTCACTCCAGCTCGGATCGGCGTCGGGTCCGCGCCGGTACCGCTGCTGATAGGCGTGCCGGATCTGACGCCAGGTCGCGGCCTCGTCCAGGCAGGTGGTATCGATCAGCCCGCACGCCGCGATCATCCCGGCGAGGCTGCGGGCGGTGAAGGCGCCGCGACTGAAGCCGAACAGCGCGATGGTGTCCCCGGGCCGGTACGTGGTGGTCAGCCAGTGGTAGGCGTCCATCACGTCGCTCGACAGCCCGACCCCGGCGGCGCCCCCCAGCAGCCAGCCGAACAGGCCACCGCTGACGGTCCCCACCCCGGGCTGGTACCGCGTCAGCTGCTCCCGCCCATCGGTCGCGATCTCCCCGTCCGTCGTGTCCTGCCCGTCCGTCGGGTCCGGCCCGTCCGTCGCGGAATCCACCAGGGCGCTGTACAAGCGGCGCACATTCGTCGGCGCCAACTGGCCCGGCGTGTTCCAGGTGCCGTCGCAGCACATGACGAGACGACGCATCGTTCGACCTCCCCTACCGACAAGCGGATCAGAGTCTCGTGGACAGGTGTACAACGTTGTGGACCCGGGCCGTCGCCTGTTGGATCCCCATCTCTGCGGCGACAACCCTGAAAGACCGGTCTGTTTTATCCTGCTCTCACGGAGGGGCGGTTGTCACTGGTCGTTAGGCTTCGCAACAGCTTGCCGACACTGCGATCGGCTCATTCTCCCCGAAAGCTCTCGCCGCGCTCGGCGCCGGCACACGTGATGACCGCAGAGATCGCCACCGAAGCGCTGACGCTCACGTTTGCCGGAAACCGAACGATGACCGGCTCGTTCCGGAAAGGGGCGTTCAACGGCGGCTGGCACTGGCACTGACACGGACATCGAGCTGCGGATTCACACCTCCGTCGAGCAGTTCGACGTCGCGGCGGACAGTACTTCCCCGCCGCGACCGGGTTCGCAGTCACGGTCCTCGTGCACATCGTTGACGCGGCGACCGGCCGGCCACGCTACCGCGGAATCCGCCGAGTGGCGCGGGCGATCTTCTCGACCGTCGACTCCACGCAGGGGTACCCCGTGCGGCGGCAGGTGGTCACCTGCCCGCTATCTGTTATCTGCCGTCGACGGTCGAGCGGAGACCACCATTCCCACGACGTCCTGACCCGACCATGGGGCAGGTCACGGCTGCGCAAACAGATTCTCCACGAGAAGGTTTGCGGATTCGTTCTTCCCTCCGGACTTCGATGCCGCAGTCACCGAACAGGTGCGGCCGGCGAAGTGCACGGTGGCCGTGAAACCGCGGCTCATGCGCTGGGCCTGTCCGCATGAAACTTCCTACCTTGGGGGCGGAAGTTTCTCGTTCTGGGCGAGGCCGATCTGAACCGCGTTGACGGTGCGGTGGTCGAGGTTCTTGCGGGCGTATCGGCTACATGCGGCTCGCTTGGTGACACGGGGACAGGTGCGGTAGCGGCGAGGTGGATTGGGACGTTCGAGTTTTCTGGCGATCGCGTGTGCGGCGGGGGTGATGAGCCGGACAGGGAAAACCCGCCGGCCCCCCGGACGTGGCGGCGGACGATCCGCAGCGTTCTGATGAACGACCGCCAGAGTGGGTCGACGTCGGCGGCCTCGTACATGAGTATGCGATTGCCTCGGGTTTCACCTGTGCCGGGCGTCGCCGTGGCGGGACGCCGTCGGGTCAACAGCTGGGCCACCTATCGTCGAGCTTGCTCGACAAGCAGATCCGGCGACGACCCGTCGTCGGGCTGAGGTCGCTAGTACGAGCTTGCGAACTCTCGTGCTGATGCAGCCCACCGCCCCTTGACGAGGTGGAACTCGTTGCTGTCGAGGAGCCTCCGTAGCGTGGGCTGCCGAGCAACGGCCTTCTTCCACGCCAACTCGGCCAAGTACTGGGAATTCATTCCCGAATTTTCATTGTCGTCGAACAGTTCGTATTCCAGATAACCCGCCAGAATTTTCGACCATTTTGCCTGCAGTGCGAGAAGTAGGTCGTTTCTGTTCTCGAAGATGGTGGTGGCTAAGGGAACTTCCGCGAACGGCAGTGATGTTTGCCCTGTGCGGTGGGCATATTCAAGAACTGCGTCGGTTGCGCGGTTGCGTCTGTGAAAGTCGTCCCATCCCATGATGAGCTCCTATCCGGTCTGTGAAAATTGTGGATGCACAGTGAGCCTGCTGAGCGGCAGGCACCGTTCGGTGCGAGAAATCGCTTAGTCCATCTCCCCTCTGCGCTCAAAGTGGAGCCTTGTGTGACTGTCCACGTACGATGCTGGGACCTAGACAGGGAAGGAATTGCCGAACAGCGGCCTATTCGTCGGCCGGGGCCACCAACAACCTTCGGTGTCAACCCGGGCTCCTGCTGCCTGCGCGTAGCTGTAGAGCTGCCGCGTGGGCCAGTCCATCACGTCGAGGAGGGCTGCGAGGTGTTGCGTGGAGATTCCCGCGTCCGCTGCGATCGCGCGGGCGATGCGTGCTCGTGTGACGGCGCTGCCAATGGTCGTGTCGTAGTGACCGCCCGGTGCGGCGTTCTGGGTGATTCTGTCTCTTGCAGTGCTGCACATGGTCCCGGTTCCGCTCTCACAACGTCCCGACGTGGGACTGAAGGTATCTCACAACACTTTTCGTGAGGAATGCTCAGCTGACTCGTCGAATCTCTCTCCCATCTTGGTGGAGGTCTCATCCCCACGCGCTCGTCGGCTACGTGGGCCGAGTCCTCGGCGTGTTCTCATTTCGATGGGTACTCGCTTCGATGTTCGGTGGTAAGTGATGTCCGGACTCCTGATCCCGCTCGGCTAGTGCTGCCAGTCGAACGAGATCCTCGTGCAGAGCGTTGTCGCGGTCGTGGTGGGCCGGAACGGTCAACGAGATCATCCGGTCGAACCAACGCGGCAGGCTCAGCACGCGAAATGACTGTTCGATTCGGGTTCCGGTTCCATCCGAGTCGAGGATGAACCGCCACTCGGTGCTGTCTCCGTAGACTCCGCCGTGCGTGATCCATGCCATCTCGTGTGGCTCGTCGAGTTCGGTGAAGGTGCACGACCTGCTCCACCGCATGATTCCGGACTTGCTGCTGCCCCGGAATCGCTCGCCGACCCCGGGTGCGGTTGCGCCATGGAGCCAGCGCGCTCGCCGGCACTCATGGCTCCACTCGCCGACCCGGGTGATGTCGGCCAGCACGGCCCACACCGTGGTCGGGTACGCGGTCGATGTCGTTTCGCAACGGCCACGCAGGTGCGCGCGCAGCGGTGAGAACTGCGGTGTTCGCCAGCGCCGGAATGCCGCTGTGCGGTAGCGCCGGATCATGACGTTGAGCATGAGCCATCGTGGTAGCGGGGGCACGAGTTCGGTGATGGCCCGCACGTCGTCCGGTTCGGCTGAGTCGATGATGAACAGTCCTTCGTCGAGCAGTTCGATCGGCCCCTTCGGCTTGATGTTGCATTCCTCGTCCCAGTGCCGCCATTCGGCGTCGGTGATCGTCGCCGACACGATCGGCATCATCTCGCGCTCCTCCCGCTCGAGGTGGGGCAGCAACGATTCGCACAACACGTCCACGGCGGCCAGCACCTCGCCCCTGGCGTCGGCCGAAGCCCGGTACTTGGCGGCGGCCCCTTCAAGTGCATCCATCGCAGGAACGATCGACCGGTGGTCGGCGTCCATCTCGTCCAGCAGCGCTCGGGCTCCGCGGTTTCGTTCCCGCACCAGCGGATAGAGGTGCTCGTCCTCGGACAGATGATGGTGGTGAAGGAAGGCCATCATCCAGATGAGGTGCTCGGCGATCGCTGTCCGTTGAGTATCGAAGGGATAGGGTCGCTCGACGAGCGCACTTCGCGCGCGAGCAAGGTCACGGCGCAGGGCAGAGTGGACAATGCCCATCACACGGGTATCCGCCGGCTCGTCCGGATCTGTGGCGGTGTTCACGACAATCACTCCTCTAGGCGGTCGAGCGGCCACACCATGGTGTCGCCAAGCACCCGGCGAGAGTTGCCGTACCTTGTGTAGCGCGGGAGTCGTTCGTGGAGTCATGGTTTGAGGCTAGGTCTGCGCTCGTCGCCGTCGCATCGGGCAATGGTTGCATTCGTCCCACGCACACGAGCCGCAATGGGTATATCGACCCACCGACCCGCTCGATCCAGCGGCGAGGGCAGTCGTGTCGCGCACCCGCCTTCGCCTCGTCGACCAGACTGACGGCGTCAGGCCAGGCCGTGTTGGTAGGTGTAGGCGGTCGCGGCGGCGCGTGAGGTGACCCCGATCTTGGCGAAGATATTGCTCAGATGCCGGGCGACGGTCTTCCTGCTCAACGACAGCTTCACGGCCACCTCCTGATTCGTCAGTCCGGCCGCGACGAGGCGCAGCACCTCGACCTCCCGCGCGCTGAGACCGTCCGGGAGCGGTGTCGGTGGTTGGGCACACCCGAGCAATTCGTCGGTGTACTTCACGTCCGGTACCGCACCCAGTCGGCTGAACACCGCACGACAGGTGTCCCATTCGAGGCGCGCGGTGTCCTCGTCGCCGATCGCCCGGCAGGCCGAACCGATCAGCCGGTGGCTGCGTGCGGCCTCGTACGGCATGTCGAGGTCTGCCCAGATCTGCACGGCAGCCCGCAGATCGGGCAGCGCGCCCGCGGGGTCACCGTCGGCGAGCCGCACTACACCTGCCGCTTGTGCCGCGGCGGCCCGGACGGACGGCGGATCGCCATCCACCAGGGTGGCAAGTTCGTCGGCCGCCGCCCGCGCGAGTTGCAGATTCCCGACAGCTGTCGCGATTTCCGCTTGCGCTGGGAGCAGTTTCGCCCTCGCGAGACGGTCCGATGGATGTTCGGCCAGCGCACGTGCGAGACCGGCCGTGGCTGCGTCGGAGCGGCCCTGCGCGGCCCGCAGCAGTCCAAGCCCTGGCTGTACGTCCCAGCCGAAGCCGGCAGCATGCCCGAACGCCTCTTCCGCAGCAGGGAGGTCACCCATCAACCGCCGGATCTCACCGATCTGATACCAGGCCTGGCCCGCGTCCATGGCAATGGTTCCGTTCTGCTCCGCGCAGGCCTGGCGCGCCTCGCGTTCGGCGTCCGACCATGCTCCGTGCAGGCGCAGGATCCGAGACCGGTGCATCCTGCACGAGCCGGAGAGGGCGGTGGCGCCGTGCTGCGTGCACAGCCACGTCTCGAATGCGGATGTCCACGCGCTGGCCCGCCCAATGTCCGACATGTATTCGCACACGTTGATCGAGCTGCAGTAGATCCACCAGGAGCTGGTTGCATTCACCTCCCGAGAGGCCACGGCGACCATCGCTTCGTCGAGCATGATGGTTCCACCGGATACGTCACCGAGTGCGACGAGGGCGCGGCCCTCCTGATGCAGAGCGATGTTCACCAGATCCGAATCGGCGAAGTGGGCGCCGATCGTCGTTGCACGGCGGGCCAGTTCGAGTGAACTGTTCATGTCGTTTCCATGGAAGTTCGCCTCAGCTTCGGCGACCAACAGGTAGCCGTGCACTGCGCTCTCGGGCTCCTCGTGCAGCAGGCGCTGCGCGCGGCCGAACCAGCCCATGGCAGGCGAGATGTCGCCGTGCATCATCAACACGAGATGGATCCGAAACGCGCACATGGCAGCGCCGCGGTTGTCGCCACACCGCAGCCGGTAGGTGTAGATCCGGTCGCGCGCCTGGACGCACTTCTCGGTCCTGCCGGTGAAGTGGGCGGACTCGGCGAGCGCCTCGAGATCGTCAGGGTCCAGGGCCGACGATTCGTCCGCGTGGCTGAGCAACGCGAACGCCTCGTCCCAGACGTGTCCTCGGTACGCGGCACGACCGCGCGCGAGATCGTCGACCATGACCATGACATTTCACCGCGTGCCGCGCGACCGCAAGAGGACTGGCACCTCGTTTCGCCCCACGGAGTGCGTTCATGCAGGTAGTTGCCCTGCGCCGCGACGGGGGGAAACGTCGGCAGGAGGCCGGTGAGAGTGAGTCCTCCTCCTTCCGCCGCGCCATCAGCGCTTTGCTGCACTAACCATCAGTGACAGAGCCCCGGCGCGAGAGGACGATTAAACAGACCAGTCTGCATTCTTCCGCCGTCTTACCAGTTGGGCGAGGGCGCCGAGGCAGGTCGTGACCGATCCAGCCACCACCGAAAAGGAATGATCACCATGCCAGTTGTCGAACAGTCCGTAGTCATTGCCCGCCCTGCGTCGGAGGTATGGGCTTTTCTCACCGATGCGGCGAACTGGCCGTCGTGGGAAGCGTCGATCGTCGAATGCGAGCAGCTCAGCGACGGGGAGCTCGGGGTGGGCACCCGATGGCGCGGGGTGAACCGAATCTTGGGTAAGAAGCTGGATTGGGGGACCGAATTCGTCGAGTACCAGCCAGAGAAAGTGGCCACGTCCAAGTCGGTGGAGGGCAAGTTCGGGTTCACAGCAACGACGAGGCTAGAGGAAGTCGATGGCGGCACCTTGTTCACGTACCGGGTCGACAGCGAGAGCGGTCTCGGAGGGGTCTTCGGCAAACTGGCGGACCCGATCGTCGCAAAGGCGTACTCACGCACGATGCGGGCGAGTCTGGACAACCTGGCCGACCTGCTCACCACCGATAGCTGACCCTGCCGCGAGCACACGTACGACTGACAGGTTCGTTCAGAAGGCGGGGGCTATCGCGCGCCGCCGCCCACTTACCGCGCGTGAGCAGGAGTTCGTCACGCGAACGCACGCACGCAGGGCCGCAGGCCGTACGGCGGAGGGTGGGTAGTGGAAGCCTGTTGTTACTGCACCAGAGTGAACCCAGGCGCCGTAGCTACCCTTTGCGTTGATATCCGCCAGTATCGGCGTGATCTTCCGTAGAACGTCGTCGGCTGGGTTCCGAAGTCCATGCCGTTGTTGAGGCCGACGAGCTTCTCCCCCACGATCGGACCGCCTGAATCGCCTTGCCACACCGCCCAATTCTGGAGGTGGATACCGTCTTCCTTGCCGATGATCCCGCAATTCTTGCCGGTGGTCGCACCGTGGTTGCGCCCAAGGTTCAGCAGCGAGGCGTCGCCGATAGTCGAGACGACGACATCAGTGGTGGCGCTGTACTTGCTCGGCACAACAACATCGGGGTTCAGCCGGGTCACCGGTAATCGAGTGTCGTGAACGTGCCGTCCGTGTTGCGCGAGAACAACGTCGGTCTCCCACCCGATCGGTCCACTGGCAGCGTCACCGACCTTGTATACGGCGTTACCCGCTCCCTGATGGCAATGACCGACGGTCAGCGCAACCAAGCGGCCCGCGTACCTACTGGGAGAGTGCTCATGGACCGGCGGCGTTTGAAATCCGTGTTTTGGCCTGTTCGCCCAGTTCGTCTCGGGGCTGCTGCATGACCTCAATTTCGGCAACGTGCACTGGAAACGGCGAAACGAAATAGCCCCAGCCTCCCGAAGTCGGAGGGCGTCGCCTACACCGGTTCAGGGGCGTTACGACCGATGTCGACGTGCTGCTCCAGTTCGATTGCCAGGACGCCCGGGACTGCCCCGAGCGCTGCGAGCCGGCTCGCTGGGACGGATCCGGAAATGATCCCTATCGTGCGGTGCACCGCGTCGACCCGCATGCCCTCCTCCGCCAACGCGACGCCGACCACGTCGATGTCCTCGACGTGGTCGGCGTCCACCGTGACACTGATTCCCACCATGCCCGGCACGATACGTCGAGTCCTCAACCCCCGGATGCCTGGATCAGCCCGGCACCGACATCGAGTGATGGCAACGCGAGCCGCCGGGAATGCTGGGTCAGCAGGGACCACAGGTCGCGGCCGGTGCGCCCGGTCTCTGCGCACCACAGTGCCGCGATACCTGCGACGTGCGGGGTTGCCATGCTCGTTCCGCTCTTCGATCCGTACCGCACGGGCATCGGCACCGACGAGAACACCCCGACACCCGGTCCTGCCACGTCGACCTCACCACCGATGACCGGGTTGCTGGCGGCCGAGAAATTGGCCAGCCCGAGATCGGGGTCGACGGCGGCGACGGCCATGATCGACGGACTGTTGGCGGGTACTCCCACCAGTCCGGGGCGCCCGGCCGCTCTGTTCGCGTTGTTGCCGGCCGCGGCGACGATCAGCACG
The DNA here is from genome assembly GCF_009872365.1 of Rhodococcus sp. T7. Classification (NCBI taxonomy): domain Bacteria; kingdom Bacillati; phylum Actinomycetota; class Actinomycetes; order Mycobacteriales; family Nocardiaceae; genus Rhodococcus; species Rhodococcus sp. T7. Next base: position 16,552 of record NZ_WXYH01000122.1, on the reverse strand, counting down.
CCCGCCGCCAGCGCACGCTGCCCCACGGTCTCGTACGCGACGGACACCGTCTCGACGTCGGCACCGAGCGACATCGAGACGATCTGACAACCGTTGGCGATGGCCCACTCGATTCCTGCGAGAATCCCACTGTCCACGCCACGGCCCTGGTCGGAGAGAACCTTCCCGACGAAGATGTCGGCCTTGTGAGCCACTCCGTATCGGCGGGTGCCGGCCGCTGCCGCCGGACCGCAGGCCGTACCGATGCAATGCGTGCCGTGTCCGTGCCCGTCTTGGGGTGCTGCGCCCGGAATGAATGATTGGGCCGTGATGGTGCGACCGTGGAAATCCGGGTGGGTGAGGTCGAGACCGGTGTCGAGGACGGCGATCCTGACACCGCGCCCACTGCACGTCGAGGTCGTGGTGCGGGTCGCGTGCAGGCCCCACGTGAACTCCGGCGTATCCAGGAAGTGTTCGGCGTCCTCCACCGCGGCGGCGCCGTTCGTAGGCCATGCGACCCCTGCGACGGTGTCTTCGCTGTCCAGTGCATGGTGCACCAACTCGGGTTCAACGGAGAGGACCGCGACGTCCGGTGCGGCAGCGGCGGCGCGGAGAGCCTCCAATTGGTCGGGATCTGCAGCGATCACGGCAATTCCGAGTTCGTCGAACACAACTGCGTCAGCCACTTCAGCCTGTTCGAGATCCATTGCCGAAGAATCGAACTCACCACTTCTCGTCACCGTCGAGACCCCAGTCAAGGACCGTAGGAGTGCCGTGGGATCCGTTCGCCTTCCGTCGTCCGTAAACACCACTACCTGACGGCCTGTCGTTTCGGCCCGCGAATCGGCACTTGGACCTTCGCCGTCCCCGCCCCTGTCGGAATCTTGTCGAAATATCACTGTTCATCCTTCGTCTTGGACCGCGGCACACCCGTTGTCGCGGCAATGTGTTTATTTGCCTTCAGTTTTCGCTCGCTGAGCTCGGCACCTGCAGTACCGGGCGCTACCTCAACGGTCCACCACGCGGTCCAGGAATCCACGAGTGGTGAGCTACCCGGATATCGTCCGGACCGGGGCGACGGGCAGAGTAGTTCGGTTCATGCGACCGCCGAGGTCACGTGGCACCAGTCGACGACGACGGACTTCACCCCGACCGAAGCGATCATCGATCGGACGGGCCCTTCGAGACACAACTGGCTGCCGATGTGCCGCTTGCCGAAGCAATCACACATGCTCGCTGCGGTTCGCAATCCGATCAGGATCTCCGGAGTGGACTCGGATCGGCTGCCCTGGATGAGTAGGGCCTCCTCGTCGACGACGCGGACTGCGATGTCCCGTCCGTCGGCGACATCGCCGATGACCAACGCAAGGTAGTCGACGTCGTCGACGCGGGCTGCGATCAGTCGCGCCGTACCGGTTCCGATCGGCACGGGTTCGTCCAGCACCAGGTTGGTGGATTCGGCTTCGCGGAGTTCGACCCGTCTCGCCGTCCAACTGAAGAAGGGTTCCGGCCGCGCGGTCATGACGTTCTCCTGTAGTTCGACGCAATAACTTTCCGCCATACGCATTCAGCGTGGCCGAGACGTCGGTTAGTCTCGCGCGTAGCGCCCTACTCGAACGCGCGAGACACACCTCCAGTCGAGATCGAAACCGAACACGTGCCCGTGTCGGACTACTCAACCCGTCGATGCTTCTGGAGTATTGCGGCGAAAAGCGACTCCGAGGCTGTATTGCGCTGTTTCGCTGCCTAACTCGCGCCCGATCCTCGTCTCGGTACTGTTTCCGGGGGCGCGAGAATCTAGAATCAGACCTATGGGTCCGGTGTGGCCTCTCGTTCAGCGACAAGTCGAGTTCGACGCGATCACCGCGTCGCTCACGGCTCGGTCCGGAGGATGCGGTGTCGTCCTCACGGGCGATCCCGGCGTCGGCAAGACCACCCTCGCCCGGTTCGCCACCGAGGCGCTGCCCGGTGCAGTGAAGTGGGTGGCGGGCACCGAATCGGCGCGCAGCATCCCGCTCGGTGTGTTCGCCCATCTGGTCGGGGCGTCCACGTCTCGAGATCCGGTCGCGTTTCTGTCCGCTGCGCGGCAGGCACTCCTCGACGACGGCAGAAGTAGTGACCTGGTGGTCGGCGTGGACGACGCACACCTGCTCGATCAGCTCTCGGCGACGTTCCTCCATCAACTCGCACTCGACAGGGCGGTGCGCATCGTCGCCACCGTCCGCAACGGTGAGACGGTGCCCGACGCGATCACGTCGTTGTGGAAAGACGGTCACCTCCTGCGGCTCGAGCTGGCGCCGTTCAGCCGGGAGCAGAGCATCGAGTTGATCGAGTCCGTGCTGGACGGTCCGTTGGAGGGCCTGAGTGCCGACATGATCTGGGAGGCGTCCGGCGGGAACGCGTTGTTCGTCCGGCATCTGGTCGAGGGCGCCCTCGAAGCGGGGACGCTGCGTCGTTCGGGCGGCGTCTGGCAGTTGCGGGGCCGTGCCGCCATCTCGTCCGAGCTCGCATCGCTGTTGGAGCACAGGATCGATCAGATTCCCGCGGACGTGTTGCAGGCGTTGCAGCTGCTCACCTTCTGCGAACCCCTCGATCTGGACACCCTCGGTCAGCTGGCAGGCGAGGACGCGGTGGAGGAAGCCGAGCGACGCGGCCTCGTCAGAATCGTCGAGGACGGGCACCGGCTCGACGTCCGCTACACGCATCCACTGTTCGGTGAGGTGATCCGGCGACGGGTGGGGCGCGCGGCGGGCCGGAGGCTCCGGGGACGGCTCGTGGAGGCCCTGAGCAGCCGCGCGGTGGTCGGACCCTCGAATCGAATTCGCCTGGCCGAGTTGGCCCTGGACAGCGACCGGACCGTCGACCCGGGCCTGCTGGTCACTGCCGCCGAGGATGCAATCGGTTTGGCGAATGTCCCGTTGGGGGAGCGTCTCGCGCGCGCCGCCCTCGACGAGACCGGCGGATTCGAGGCAGCTGACCTCCTGGCCCGGGCGCTGCTGTGGCAGGGCCATGCCACCGAGGCCGAAGCGCTGCTGCTCTCCTTCTCGCCCGACAGCCTGGACCAGGTGCAGCTGGTGCGGTGGGGTACGTCGCGGATCGCGAACCTGTTCTGGGCGAGCGGCAAGTCGGAGAAGGCCGACGAGGTGCTCGCCGTTCTGCGGGAGAAGGTCACGCACCCCAGCCTCGTGCCGATCATCGAGGGAATCGGCTCGGTGTGCGCGGTGTTCGAGAATCGGCCCGAGGAGGCGGCAGCCGCGGCGACGGCGATCCTGTCAGCGGACCGGGTGCTTCCGTGGGCGGTCGAGTGGGCGTTCTTCGGCGGCGGGCTGTCCCTCGCACTGATGGGCCGTGGCGAGTGTGTGCCCGAACTGGCGGCGCGCAGCGCGGCGGTGGCCGATCAAATCGACGGGTTGCTGCGGTTCCCCGCCGGCCACGGCGAAATCCTCGCGCTGACGCTGACCGGAAGTTTCGATGCGGCTCAGCAACGTGCCGACGAGTATCTCTCGCTGGCGTCCAGCGGCCGGTACGTTGCGTGGGGGCTGGCGAACATCCTGGTCGGAACCGTCGAACTTGCCCGCGGTCGGTTCACCGACGCCGCAGGTCGCCTCGAGCAGGCGATCGCCGCCCTCAACGTCGGTGATACCGCCGACGCCATCTCCTGGAGTTTCCCCGCGTATGTCGCGCTCGGCCAGGCGTATGCGGAACTCGGTCGCATTCACGAGGCGGACGGGATCATCACCGAGGCGCAGGCCCGCAACGGCAGGCACGTTGCCGTGTTCTGGCCCCAACTCATGATGTCGCAGGCGTGGCTTGCCGCGGCACGCGGTGAAACGTCACGGGCCGTTGGTCTGTCGCGGTCGGCTGCAGAGTCCGCGTGCACAACCGGACAGTTCGGCATCGAGGCGGTCGCGCTGCACCTCGCTACCCGGTTCGGTGACACCACGACCGCTGCGCGCCTCGCCGAGTTGGCTGGCATCTGCGACGGCCGACTCGTCGACATTGCGGCCATTCATGCGGCGGCAGTCGCGGCGGGTGACGGGCGCGGGGTGGCGTCGGCGGCAGCGGAGTTCGAGGGTATCGGCGCCTTGCCTGATGCGGCCGATGCCTATGCGCGCGCAGCGATTGCCTTTTCGGGTGCCGGTGACAAGCGGCGTTCGATCGAGTGTGCCGCCGCGGCGGAGGCGCTGTCGGCGCGTTGTGACCACATGTCCTCCCCTGCTTTGGTGGAGGCCGCTCATCCGCTTCCGCTGACGAGTCGTGAGCGGGAGGTGGGGTCGATGGTTGCGGCCGGTTTGTCGAATCGGCAGATCGCGGATCGGTTGGTTGTGTCGGTGCGGACGGTGGAGGGCCATATCTACCGGGCGTGTATGAAGCTCGATGTCGCTGATCGCGGTGGGCTTGCGGAGTCGATGGGGACGACGGTGCGGTGATGCTGTGCCCGTTCTCCGGGCACGACGACATGCCGGCTCGGCAACAGGATTCGTCCTGTTGCAGAGTCGGCTATGTGTGAGGCGCCCGGGGTCAGGCGATTAGGGGCCGTGTCCGGTTGTGCGCCGGTATTTGCTTTCGTTCCCAGTCGACTTGCTGCGGCGGGATGAAGGTGGGGTGCCTGTCGGCGCCCATTTCGATTTCCCAGTCGCTGTGATGGAGCAGCCGGTGGTGGAATCCGCAGAGCAGTACCAGGTTGCCCATGTCGGAGGGTCCTCCGGCGGACCAGTGGATGATGTGGTGGCCTTCGCACCACGATGGCGGCGCACCGCATCCGGGGAATGCACATCCTCGATCTCTTGCCACCAGTGCTTTTCGCTGTCGTCTGGTGACGGTTCGGGTGGACATGCCGAGGTCGAGTGGCGCTCCGTTGTCGTCGAGCACGATCGGTGTGTAGATCGAGTCGCAAGTGAGGAGCCGCGCTGTCCGGAGACTCAGTGGCCCCATCCACTCGGTCCATGCCACGCCGTCCACGTCGAAGAGTGTGCCGTCGGATGCTGCGGCCGCGGCCTGCTGCCCTCGTTCACCGTTCGCGTTGAGTTCGGCCAGGTCTCGTGCGTTGACGTGGAGTGAGACGTGTGGTCGTTCCCCGCCTTCTTCTCCGGCGATCCCGGAGTCGAGGTAGCGGCGCAGCAGTTCGGTGAACCCGTCGGCCCTTCGCTGTCCGGGGGTGCGGGTGTCCTTGGTTCCGTCTTGTGCGGGCTGCGGTTTGGATAGTCCGGAGAGAGCGGAGAGCAGCATTTCGCCGGCGACGGCGTCGAGGTCGCCTTTGACGGCGATGCGCCCGTTCAGTGTTTTGCAGGCGTGGAATTCGTTGAGTTCGGTGTCTTCACTGGGCGGCGGGTCGTCGGATTCGAAGATGCGTTCCAGTCTGGCGATGACGGCGCGCAGTGCGTCGGTGTTGGCGGTGGGACCGGTTGCTGCGAACAGCAATGCATTTCGGCAGTCATCCATCGCCTCATCCGGCATGCCCTTGGGCGGCCGTTCGCAGAACTTCATGATTAGCGCTGGGTGCTCCGCTGAAATGTTGGTGTCGAAGTACTGTTCCGCGATTTCCGGCTGGAAACGCAAACCTCTGCCCAGCATCACGATTCGTCCGGCGGCTCCCACCTCGAGCAGTGTCTTGGAGGCCAGCCACATCTTGGCGTTCGGAAACCCCAGAACGTCGACCGTGCAGCGGTGGTCGACGGCGCCGACGAGCTTGACGCGCAGCGCCTCGAGCCGCTGAATCTCGTCCGAGATACGAACGACCGATTCGAGTAGCTCCGTCTCGGCCAGCCGCCACGCATCACCCACCGCGGTTGCCAGAATCTCGTCCGACAGCGCCCCCTGGATATCCTCCCCGATCCCCATACTCAAATCCTAGTTCGAATATCTGTTCGAGTCAACGCTTTTCGGACTGCACGGTACTCATAGAACTCCCGGAACGACAACGAAGCACGCGGACGGGTGGCACGCTTGAGAGCGTGACGACACCTGACCCCACGACCGAAACCCACCACAGTCGTTGGCGCCGTCTGCGTGCGGCGTGGCGGAGGAAGCTCGATCCGAGTGAGCAGTCGGCGGTCGTGTCGTGGGCGGCGTTCACGGCGACGTTTGCCGGGGTGCGGGCGTTGACCCACTGGATCAGGCGTGGGCACGGGCCGGCAGGCGGCGGGATGAGTCTCCACGGCCGCCATTTCCACCATTACAACCTAGGGATCGCCGCGCTGGCTGCCGTCGGGACGGTGGCGGTTCGAGGCTCGGAGAAACAGCGCCGCCATCCGACGGTCCCGATTTCGTACGGCGTCGGCACCGCGCTCATCGTCGACGAACTGGCGTTGCTGCTCGACCTAGAAGACGTCTACTGGGCAAAAGAGGGGCGGACGAGCGTCGACGCCGCCGTGGTCATCATCGGGCTCGGCGGACTGATGACTGCAGGTTTCGAGTTCTGGCCCGCCGCCCAGCGGGCGCTCACGGAGCCGATGTAGACGGCCGCACGCTGGACAACCGGGCGGTCCCCCACGGCTCGATGTCGTAGACGGGGATGCAGTCCAGACCGCGGTCGCGGACCCGCTGCACGGCCGCCGCATCCCTCGGCTCGCAAGTTCCATCGGCTACAGCCTCGGTGACGATCGCGCACACCACGTCGCCGCGGAATTCGCGTACGGGTTTCAGCCCCTGCTCCACCGTCCAGTGCCGCACGGCGGCCCAGTGCGTCACCTCGGTGACGGTGGACGGGTTGCCGATGAACAACACACTCCGCGTCGCGTTCCGTCCTCCCGACGCGGGCGATGCGTGTACCTGAATCTCCGCCTCGGTGCACCACTCGGATGCCAATTCGGCCAGGGTCGTGCTCGCAATCGTCGACATCGTCCTCATCCTGTTGCCGGCCCCCGGATGCATATCATCCTGTCGCGGATCGGGCCCCACGACTGTCCCCCGATCGGGCCGAGAATCGGATGATTCCGCTGTCCCCCGATCGGCCGACGGCGACGTCACAGCGCCTGGGGCTGCGGGGTGGATCGAGACGTCGTATCATCCAAAGTTGATCCACATCGCTCAGCGGAACCATTTGAGCGACATCAATAAACGGACAAACCGGGCATCTCCGACTGGGTCGGCCGAATGTCATCCACAACGAGCGCACACGACAACAGAACACTTTGCTTTCCGATTACTTACTTTTGAAAACTATGAAAGCCCGAGAGGTGAAATTCCTTGGTCTCGCAGACGCAGGAACCTGCCGTCCCCAACGATGAACGCGCCACGACGCTCGACGAACTCGGCCCGCACTACAAGTGGATTGCGTTGTCGAACACCACCCTCGGCATGCTGGTGGCCACGATCAACTCGTCGATCGTGCTGATCGCGCTCCCCGACATCTTCAAAGGCATCCACCTCAACCCGCTCGAACCCGGCAACACGAGCTACCTGCTGTGGATGATGATGGGCTTCCTCGTGGTGACGGCCGTGCTCGTGGTCAGCTTCGGACGCCTCGGCGACATGTTCGGCCGCGCCCGGATGTACAACATGGGCTTCGCCGTCTTCACGATCGCCTCGATCTTCCTGGCCGTGACGTGGTTCGACGGCTCCGAGGCCGCGCTGTGGCTCATCGGGTGGCGCGTCGTCCAGGGTGTGGGTGGGGCCTTCCTGATGGCGAACTCGTCGGCGATCCTCACCGACGCCTTCCCCGCCGATCAGCGTGGGCTCGCGCTCGGCATCAATGGCGTCGCCGCGATCTCCGGATCGTTCCTCGGACTGCTCATCGGCGGCATTCTCGCGCCGATCCACTGGAATCTGATCTTCCTCGTCTCCGTCCCGTTCGGCCTGGTCGGCACGATCTGGGCGTACCTGAAACTCCGCGACACCGGGGTTCGCCGGCACGCCGACATCGACTGGTGGGGCAACATTACGTTCGCCGTCGGACTGATCGCCGTCCTGGTCGGCATCACCTACGGCATCCAGCCGTACGGGTCCTCGTCGATGGGCTGGACCAGTCCGCTGGTGCTCTGGTGCCTCATCGGCGGTGGTGCCGTGCTCGCCGCCTTCTGCGTCGTCGAGACCAGGGTCGTCAATCCCCTCTTCAACCTGCACCTGTTTCAGATCAAGTCGTTCACCTGGGGCAACATCGCCAATCTGGTCGCGTCGCTCGGCCGCGGCGGGCTGCAGTTCATCCTGATTATCTGGCTCCAGGGCATCTGGCTGCCGCAGCACGGCTACGACTACAGCCGCACTCCGCTGTGGGCCGGCATCTACATGCTGCCGATGACCATCGGGTTCCTGATGTCGGCGCCGGTGTCCGGGGTCATCTCCGACAGGTTCGGCACCAAGTGGTTCACCAGCGTCGGCATGTTCATCACCGCGGGAACCTTCGGATTGCTGATCGCCCTGCCGGTCGATTTCGAGTACTGGGCCTTCGCCGCGATTCTGTTGATCAACGGCGTGGGCATGGGCATGTTCTCCGCGCCGAACCGGGCAGAGGTGATGAACAGCCTTCCCTCCGACGCACGTGGCGTCGGCGCCGGCATGATGACGACCTTCCAGAACGCGGCGATGGTGCTGTCGATCGGGTTCTTCTTCAGCCTGATGATCGCCGGACTCAGCTCCAACCTTCCGTCGGCGATGAGCGACGGCCTGATGGCGAACGGGGTGCCCGCGGCGCAGGCCACCCAGATCGCGAACCTGCCCGCCGTTGCCGTCCTGTTCGCCGCGTTCCTCGGCGTCAACCCGATCCAGGAACTGCTCGGCCCGAACCTGTCCGCACTCAGCGAGCAGCAGCAGGCGCACCTGACCGGCCTGGACTTCTTCCCGCAGCTGATCTCGGGACCGTTCGCCGACGGCCTGGCCATGGCATTCGCCTTCGCGATTGTCGCCTGCGTGATCGGCGGAATCGCCTCGCTGCTCACCGGCCCGCAGAAGAAGGCCACACCCGACGAGCCGCACGAGTCGGTCGGCGCGGAACTCGCCGGAATCGCCGGCGAGGCCGGCATCGGCCCGAGCGAACTGGTGTCGGCAAGCGCGGACGATCCGAGGAACCGAGGGGCGCGCTAGCCGGGCATCGGCCCTGAGCAGAACTGGCGGACGTCGCTGCACCTGCCTGCGCGGTCGTCGCGAAGCCATACGGTCCTCATGCAGCCCGTCGGACACGTGCGGCCGGAGCTGTTGCCATTCGGACTTGCCTATTGCTCGGTGGTCGGGTGAAGGGCAAACCCGGCGCCCGCTTACCTGAACCGGCGCTGGGTAACACTGCAACCGAAATCGCGATATGTGATTTGAATCACAACCATCGTCGCGACCAAGGAACCCACATGTCCGATCAACCACCGCCGCCCAACCCTGAACACGAGCCTGGACGGCCGGGATCGTATCCTCCCGGCCAATACTCGTCCGGCCAATACCCGCCTGGGTACCCACCCCACGGGTATTACCAACAACCGCCGCAGAAGAAGCGCCGAATTTGGCCCTGGATTCTGATCGGCGTAGTCGTACTGTTTTTCGGCGGCTGTATTGCGATCATCGCCGGCCTGAGCGGAGGGGACGACGCCACCGTCACCTCGGGCGGCGACGGGGACAGCCAGCCGGCCGACAGCGGATTGACCTTTCCCGGCAAGCAGAGCGGAGACACCGCAGCGAACGCAGGAGACTCGGTCACCCTTGACGACGTCACCACTACGACAACGCCACTGTTCGACACAACCGCGTTCTCGACGCCGTTCCTTTGCACCACAATCACAATCAACAATGGCGGAAGCAGCGCAGCGAGCTTCAACACCTTCGACTGGAAGCTTCAAGATCCTGCGGGCGCTATTCGCAATTCTTCTTTCACCGGGACTGAAAACCAACTGAACTCGGGCGAGGTAGCACCGGGCGGATCTGCCAGCGGCGATGTCTGTTTCGACAATCCGCAGGGCTCGCCTCCCGGACAGTACGTCGTACTCAACGACCCCTCGTTCGTCTTCTCGTCGGATCGAATTGGTTGGATCAACCAACGGTAGGCGCGAATCGCCGCCGTAATCGTGAGCGGCGAGCGAAAATTAATCGATGACGCCGTTGGTGGCGCTCCCGTCCTTCCGGCAACGAACCGTGAGCTGTGATCGTGCCCGACAGGCCGGGCTCGATCACAGCGCCGCACAAGGCGACGCGTTCAAATCGGGGATTACACGGCCGCCGACCCCGTTACGCTGAATTGCATGCCTTCCGACCGCGCGCTCAAGTTCATGAATGCCGCACACCGCGTCCTCCTGCGCGTCACGGGCGGGCGGGTGGGGCGGAGTTTCGGCAAGATGCCGGCGGTGGAGTTGACGACGGTCGGCCGCAAGTCCGGGAAGGTGCACACCGTCATGCTCACCGTGCCGGTGACGGAGGGCGACACCCGCGTCGTGGTGGCGTCACGCGGCGGCGACGACCGCCACCCCGCGTGGTTCCTGAACCTGCAGGCCAATCCAGTGGTCCAACTGTCGGTCCAGGGGCAGCCCGCGCAGTCCATGCGCGCCCGCGTGGCAAACCCCGAGGAGCGGGCCCGGTTGTGGCCGCAGGTGACCGCCGCCTACAAGGGATATGCCGGGTATCAGAAGCGCACGGACCGCGAGATCCCTCTCGTTCTGCTCGAACCCACCGCCTGACACCGGTCACCGCCGGCAGAACACGGTTCGGTTGCAGTCCGGCGCAGTGAGCCGGATCCGCCCTTAACCTCGACCTCACCCTTATAGATTTGCGCATTCCGGGCAGGCGAGGTTTGGGAGCGACGTGAACACTGACGATGCTGCGCTGCACAAATCCGGGCTGCACAGATCCGGATTGCACAGGTCCCATATCCGGCACTCGCCGCGGCGCGGGTGGATCACGGCCGCGCTGACGCTGCTCGTCCTCATGCTTGCGCCGGCGCCGTCTGCCACGGCCGAAGCCATCGTGCAACCGGTGGCCGCCGACCCGAGCGTCCTCCGCGCCTCCGACGGCATGTTCTACATGTACACAACCGCCGACGACTGGGGCGACGGCCAGGGCATGCACAACATGTCGATCTTCAAGTCCGCCGACCTCATGGACTGGATGTACCTCGGCGACGTCTTCCCCGACCGGCCCGCGTGGCATCCGGACGGCAAGCTGGCGTGGGCACCGAACGTCCTCGAAACCGACGGCCACTACAGCCTCTACTACTCGCTCTACGACGAGGCGAATCCCTGCATCGGTCTCGCCACCGCCGACAGTCCCACCGGACCGTGGAACGACCTCGGCCGGCCCGTCTTCTGCGCCCACGACGTCGGCGTCGGCGGCACCATCGACCCGTTCGTGTGGGACGACGGAACGACGAAGACGATGTTCGTCGGCAACTTCCAGGGCGTCCACGCCATCCCGCTCAGCGCCGACGGGACCGCGGCGGCCGGTGAACCCGTCCGGGTCGCCGACGAACGCTTCGAAGGCCCCTACGTCGAATTCCACGACGGCTACTACTACCTGTTCCTCTCGGCCGGCAACTGCTGCAACGGCGCCGACACCGCCTACCGCGTCCTCGTCGGCCGATCCGAATCACTCACCGGGCCGTACCTCGACCGGAAGGGGCAGGACCTGAACGACGGTGGCGGCGCCCTCATCCTCGCCGGCAGCGAACCGTGGGCCGGACCGGGCCACAACACGGTGGTCTCCGACGACGCAGGCGCGGATTGGATCGTGTACCACGCCATTCCGCGCGACAACCGGGATCTGCCCAGCGGGGCCCGGCGTCGCGAAGGGATGATCGACCGGATCGTCTGGGCGAACGGCTGGCCCGAGGTCGGCGACGGTTCACCCGCGTCGACCGGACCGGCGAACCCTGACACGGATCTGCCGGTGCGAGTCACGCTGCGCGCCGACTCCGACACGACGCTGCCCGGGGACGGCGGGACCGTCGACGCCACCATGCTCGTCGAGGCACCCGACGATCGCCCCTACGCGGGCCAGGTGTGGGTGAGCGCCGTGTCGCCCGACAACCGGACCAGCGATCCGTTCTTCGGGCCGATCGACGTCGACCTGCAACCCGGCGAGGTCCTCGAGGAGGCCATCACGTACACGGTCCCGGGTGATGCGGTCGGGGGAACCTACTATGCCTACGCGTTCGCCGGCAGCTACCCCGACGAGACCGTCGAATTCGGCACGATCCACGCCGTCAAGACCGGCGACGAGGCGAGGATCAGCCCGGTCCGCTCGGTGTCGCTGCACCTCGGCAAGCTCGCGCGCTGACGGCGAGCGGTTCGGCTCCAGCCGATCCAGACAACCGATTCGGTTTCCAAAACCGAGATGCACAACGAAATCGGTAACAAATTTCGTCACTGGCTATTGAAATAGTGGCTCCGCCGCGTCAGGATGGTTCACGGTGACGTGCCTCACACGACACCTTCGGTCAGTCCATCGACAAAGGTGCTACATGCAGCAGACAGTGTTCGAGAAGCAACAACCGAACGCCACGGTTGTCGACCATGCGCTCCGGCGCACCCGGTTGGCACCGTTCTGGATCGAGGACGTCGCCGACACCCCCACCTACCTGTCCGCCACGGCCGACGCCGCATACGACCTGGTGGTCGTCGGCGGCGGATACACCGGACTCTGGAGTGCGCTCCTCGCCAAGCAACGCCACCCCGAGTTGTCCGTCGCCCTCGTGGAGGGCGAGACGATCGGGTGGGCCGCCTCCGGTCGTAACGGCGGGTTCGTCGAGGCCAGCCTGACCCACGGCAGCGAGAACGGCCGCCGACGCTGGCCGGAGGAGATCGACACCCTCGAGTCGCTCGGGCTCGAGAACCTCGATGCCATCGAGAAGACCGTCCACACGCTCGGTCTGGACTGCGATTTCGAACGGAACGGCGCCATCTCGGTCGCCATCGCCGACTATCAGGCCGAGGAGGCGCTCGGCACCCCGCCGACCGCCACGACCGCGGTGCTGGACGGGCCCGCGATGCGCGCGCAGGTGAACTCGCCGACGTATCTGGCCGGGGTGTGGGACAAGACGTCCACCGCGCTGGTGCATCCGGCCAAGCTCGCCACCGAACTCGGCCGGGTCTGCTCGGAGCACGGCGTCGAGATCCACGAACACACCAAGGTTCTGGACCTCGTCCGCTCCCGCTCGTCGTCCCGGGTCGGCGTCCGGACGGCGCGCGCAACCCTGTCGGCGGACCGAGTGATCCTGGCAACCAACGCCTTTCCGTCGCTGCTGAAGCGGTACCGGCTGCACACGGTTCCGGTCTACGACTACGTCCTCATGACCGAACCGCTGTCCGACGCCCAGCTCGCGGACGTGGGATGGTCTGCCCGACAGGGCATCGCCGACATGTCCAACCAGTTCCACTACTACCGGCTCACCCGGGACAACAGGATCCTCTGGGGCGGCTACGACGCCATCTACCACTTCGGGCGCGGCTTGAACCACGACCTCGAAGACCGTCCCGAGTCCCACGCGAGGCTCGCACGACACTTCTTCACGACGTTCCCCCAGCTCGAGGGTCTCGAGTTCACCCACCGGTGGGGCGGCGTCATCGACACGTCGACGCGCTTCTGCTCGTTCTTCGGTTCCGCGGCGAAGGGCCGCATCGCCTACGCCGCCGGGTTCACCGGTCTCGGCGTCGGCGCCTCTCGGTTCGCGGCGAACGTCATGCTCGACAGGGTCGCCGGCGAGAAGACGGCCCTGACCGAGTTGGCCCTGGTGAAGGACATGCCCCTCCCCTTCCCGCCGGAGCCGTTGGCGGCGGCGGGCATCAACGCCACCCGCTGGTCGCTCGATCGCGCCGACCACAACGAAGGCCGACGAAATGTCTTCCTCAAGGCCCTCGACGCCGTCGGCCTGGGATTCGATTCGTGACCGCCGTCCGCACCGACGAGTCGTGGCGTTCCGGACCGCACACCGAGGCTCGGACCGCCGATCTCACGTACCACCGCCTGCCCGGCGACCAGGTGGTCGGCGAGGGAGCGCCGATGGTCGGCGAACGAGTGCTCGGCGACTTCGCCGGCGTCACCGTCGGCGTGTGGGAGATCGAGCCCAGCGTCTCGTGCGACGTCGAGATCGACGAGGTGTTCGTGGTGCTCAGCGGCGACGCGACCGTGCAGTTCGAGGACGACACCCCGGATCTCGACCTCGGTCCCGGAAGTGTCGTTCGCGTGCGGGCCGGTCAGAAGACCCGGTGGATCGTGCGCGACACACTGCGGAAGGTTTTCCTCACCGCGCCGACCCCCTAGCCACGAAAACCGCTGCACCCCTTAACCACTTCTGCCCGGGCATTACGCCCCATAGCCACACCGCGAGGGAGTTTGAATGAGCATTGCCGAACCTCCACCCTTGAAGACCCAGACCCCCGATCCGCTCGGCCCCGCGAAGGGGCTCAACAGCGGCGCACTGGGATTGATCGGCAACACGGTGATCGGGCTCTCCTCCGTCGCACCGGCCTACAGCCTCGCCGCGACGCTGGGATACGTCGTGCTCGCGGTCGGCGAGAAGGCGCCGTCGATGTTCCTCGTCGCCTTCATTCCGATGCTGCTCACGGCATTCGCCTACCGCGAGCTGAATCGGGACACCCCGGACTGCGGGACCTCGTTCACGTGGGGCACCAAGGCGTTCGGTCCGTGGGTGGGCTGGATGGCGGGGTGGGGGCTCGCCGTGTCCGCGATCATCGTCCTCGCCAACACCGCGGAGATCGCGGCGATCTACCTGTTCGAGGTGCTCGGGTTGCACGCGGCGGCCGAGTCGCTCGCCGCGAAGGTGCTGCTGGGGTGCTTCTTCATCGCGGCCATGACCTACGTCAGTTTCCGCGGCATCCTCATCAGCGAACGGCTGCAGAACGTCCTGATCGCCGTGCAGTTCGCCGTCCTCATCGGCGTCAGCGTCCTCGCGTTGGCGAAGGTGTTCGGCGGCACCGCCGGCCCGCAGGCCGTCACCCCGCAACTCGACTGGATCATCCCCACCGGCATCTCGATGTCGAGTGCCGCGCAGGCGATCATCCTCTGCATCTTCATCTACTGGGGGTGGGACGCCTGCCTCGCCGTGGGTGAGGAGACGAAGGATTCGGAGCGGACGCCGGGCCGCGCCGCGGTGCTGACGACGGTCATCCTCGTGGCGACGTACGTGCTGGTCGGATACGCGGTCCAGTCGTTCGCCGGGTTCGGCGACACCGGGATCGGGCTGAACAACCCCGAGAACGTCGACGACGTGCTGACCACCCTGGGCGGGCCGGTCGCGGGGCCGGTGGCTGCGTCGTTGCTGCTGCTGACGGTGTCGATCTCCGCGCTGTCCTCCACCCAGACCACCATCCTGCCGACGGCGCGCGGAACGCTGTCGATGGCGGTCTACGAGGCGCTGCCGAAACGGTTCGCGTCCGTGCACCCCCGATACATGACACCCGGCTTCGGAACGCTCGTCATGGGTGCGGCGGCGCTGCTGTTCTACCTGGTGCTGTCGTTCGCCAGTTCCAACGCGTTGCAGGATTCGGTGGCCTCGCTCGGGCTCGCGGTGGCCTTCTACTACGGCATTACCGCCTACGCCTGCGTCTGGTACTTCCGGCGGACCCTGTTCGATTCGACCCGGAATCTGTTCATGCGCGGCATCTTCCCGCTGCTCGGCGCCCTGTGCATGACGTGGGCCTTCGTGCAGAGCGCCGTCGACATGCTGCGTCCCGACTACGGATTCACCGCGTTCGGTCCGTTCGGTGGCGTGTTCGTTCTCGGCGTCGGCATGCTGGTCGTCGGAATCCCCCTCATGTTGGTGTGTTTCGCCACCGGTTCCAAGAACTTCTTCCGCGGACGCACCCTCACCGCCGACACGGAAGTGAAGGTGCCGGAGTGATGAGCGCCGAAGTCACCGGGAAGAGGCGATAGTTTCCGAGATTCCGAGCCGATTGTCTTCGACACAGTGAGCAAGGGAGGATTCGACCATGTCTGAGCAGCCCGCGTCTCTCGATCCCGTGTCCAAGCAGATCATCGAGCAACTTCAAGAGGATGGACGACGGTCGTACGCGGCCATCGGAAAGGTCGTCGGATTGTCGGAAGCGGCTGTACGCCAACGCGTGCAGAAGCTGATCGACACCGGCGTCACCCAGATCGTCGCGGTTACCGACCCCGTGCAGGTGGGATTCTCCCGCCAGGCCATGGTCGGGATCCGCTGCTCGGGAGACGTCACCGAGATCGCCGCCCGGCTCGCCGACGTCGACGCCATCGACTACGTCGTGCTGACGGCAGGCGCCTACGACATCCTGGCCGAGATCGTTTGCGAGAACGACGACCACCTCCTGACCGTGCTCAACAAAGAGATTCGCACCATTCCCGGCGTGCTCGGCACCGAGACGATGGTGTACCTGAAACTTGTCAAACAGCAATATGATTGGGGAACCCGATGACTACGGAAACCACCTCCTCGCGCACAACAGCAGACCTCGAAGCGTCCGCCCGCCGCCACCTGTGGGGGCATTTCTCCCGGCACGGGGAGAACATCACCCCGCCGATCATCACCCGCGGCGACGGCGCCCGCATCTTCGACTCCACCGGCAAGAGTTACCTCGACGGACTGTCCGGGCTGTTCGTCGTCCAGGCCGGGCACGGCCGCCTAGAGCTCGCCGAGGCCGCCGCCAAACAGGCCGAACAACTCGCGTTC
>NZ_WXYH01000121.1:0-6307 GCF_009872365.1 Rhodococcus sp. T7 | reverse complement strand
CGTGTTGACCTGGTTGGTCACCGCGCTCGCGGACGTGGTCGTCGCCCGCCTCGGGCCCGCGGGGGACGGGGAGGCGTTCGTGATCGAGGTGCGCACCACCGCCGGCCGCACCGTCGGTGCCGGTGAGCTTCCCCCGAGCCACGGCCGGGTGGGGCGGTCGGTGCTGGCGATGCTCGCCGGCGACCGGGACGCCGCCCAGGCACAACTCGCGGCCGCCGAACGCGAACCGGACCCCGCGGTGCGGGCCACCACCCTGGTCGAGGCGTTGGTCTGGCTCCACGCGCTGCTCGACGCGAAGACCCCCGCCTTCCCGGACCCGCCACCCGGATGAGTCCACGCCGCCCCTCGGTGGGATTTCCCCGCGCCGTCGGTGGTGTCAGACAGTTTGGCTGACAGGGCGACCATGGCCACGTTTCGGGACCTGGCACCGCGGCAACTCTGCCGGGGAGAGGATCGGTTTTCCCCTCGTTGCCCCCTGGGAGGTGACAAGCATGCGGATCTGGCGGCTGGGACCATGGAGTCGGAATCCGCTGATGCGCCCGTCCGACCGAGTCGAATCCATCCTGGTGCTTGTCGTCGCGGTGGTGGTAGTGCTGCTCCTGGTGCCCGTCGCGGCGGCCTACGGGACCGCCACCCACACCCGATTGGACGTCCAGGCCCGCGCCGAACGGGCCACCGCGCAGCAGGTGCCCGCGGTGCTGGTCGAGGATGCCCGGCCCGGGCGAGGAGAGGTGCCGAACGGCACGCCCCACGACAGCGATCACGCCCGGGCCCGGTGGTCGCTGCAGACCATCGCGCACACCGGCGATGTCCCGGCCCCGCCGGGCTCGAGGTCGGGCGCGACGGTCACCGTGTGGATCAACTCCACCGGTGAACCCGTCGCCGCACCGGCAACCGACACCGAAACCGCCGCTGCCGCGGTGCTCACCGCGGTCGTGATCTGGGCAGCCGGTGCGAGCGGCGGCGCCGTTCTCCTCTGCGGTGTCCATGCGGCGACCACCCGACACCGAATGGCGCAATGGGATGCCGAGTGGAACGAACTCGACAAGCCCCCCGGCTGGCATGTGAGCTGAGCGCTGCGAGGTCGGAGCCGGCATCCACCCCGACTGGCAGCACGTAAATCGTCGACCACGAGAACGCCCGGGCGCTGCGCATCCGGCTGGCGGGCAACAACGAAGGCCGGGCGACCAGGTTCATCGCCGCGTGTGCCTCGGCCGCGCCGTAGTGGGCGAGTCCGAGAAACACGTTGCGCTGCAGCCCGACCGGGACACCGTTCCGGGCGGGCTGCTCCCGTACTCGCGTGGGCTGTCAGGCGGTGACGTCGAGAAGGGCACGCCGCTGGTTGGCCCCGAGACCACCGATCCGACGGGTATCGGCGATCGACAACTCCTCGAGGAGTTGGGTGGCCTTCACCGGACCGACGCCCGGAAGGGCCTTCAGCAACGCGGACACCTTCGTCTTCTTCACGATCTCATCCGTCTCCGCCTTCACAAGCACATCGGCGACGCTGATCGTCCCGGCCTTGACGTCCGCGAGAAGCTGACCTCGCACCCTGCGGGCCTCGGCCGCCTTCGCGAGTGCCTCGGCGCGCTGCTCGGCGGTCAGAACGGGCACTGCCATGGGGACTCCTCCAAGAGTTTCTCCGGCCGGCAGATCCCGGCCGTGAGACTTCGATCGTGCCAGGCCCGGCCGACACGCCGCCCAGCTCATCGCCGAGGAGACCGGCGTTGCCACGGGGCCGCCGCTTCCCTCATCGCCCCCGGGCCACACGGCCGGGCTCCGTATCGGCTTCAATCGCACGGTGAGCGCGCCGGCGCCGATCCACCCCGGCCGGTGCCGCCCGGGCTTCGCCGCAGCAGTGCGGTGATCTGGGCCGCGGTGACGGGTTTCGCGAGGTAAGGGCCCTGGGCGAGATCGCACTCGCAGCCGTGCAGGGTGTCGAGTTGAGTCGCGGTTTCCACGCCGTTACCGATGACGGTGGCGCCGTAGGCGCGGGCGATGGTGACGAAGGCGGTGACGACGGCCTCGGGACGCCGGCCCGGGAGGGCGGTGATATATGACCGGTCGATCTTGAGGGAATCGAAGATCGGGTACCGGATCAGATACCCGAGCGGTCCGTGCCCGGTGCCGAGATGATCGAGCAGCAGCACCACCCCCAGCTCGTGCAGCGCGGTCAGGGTGCCGACGGCGCGGGCGGTCACCGACGCCGACGCGGTCTCGCTGATCTCGAGGCCCACACGGTGCGCGGGCAGCCCGGTGTCGGCGAGGATGTCGGCAACCTGCTCGGCGAACGCGGGGTCGCGAAGTTGCACGGTGCTGACATTGACGTGGACGCGGACCTCGATCCCGGCGTGTGCCGGCCAGGCGGCGGCCCGTCGGCAGGCGGCACGCAGCGCCCAGGAGCCGACAGGACCGATCAGGCCAGTGCGTTCGGCGACGGCGACGAACTCGGCGGCGCTGATCTCCCCGAGGGTGGGGTGCACCCACCGGACCAGGGCCTCGACGGCGCCGACGGCGCCGCTGCTCAGATCGAAAATCGGCTGGTAGAGCAGGGTCAGCTGGTCGCGGTCGAGGGCGGTGCGCAGGTCGGTGGACAACCGCAGCACCCGGTCGGCGTCGTCGCTGTCGCCGTCGCCCGGGTGGTAGAGCGCGTGACCGCCCGCCCCGGCGCTCTTGGCCCGGTACATCGCCAGATCGGCGCGCCGGATCAGCTCGTCGGCGGTGCAGGTCGGGTCGGAGACGGCGATGCCGATGCTGGCGCGCAGCGGCACCGGGGACCGCGGCCGGGTCCGGGTCCGGGGTTCGCAGCAGGGCGGTGATCCGGGCGGCCAGCGCGATCGCCGCCTCGGCGCCGATGTCCTCGCAGACGATGACGAATTCGTCGCCGCCGAGGCGGGCGACGGTGCCGGCCGGCCCGGCCGCCCCGACGAGGCGCCCCGCCAGCCGAATCAGGACGGCGTCCCCGTGCGCGTGCCCGAGGCTGTCGTTGACCACCTTGAAGTCGTCGAGATCGACCAGCAGGACCGCGGCGGTGGTGTGGCCCCGGCAGGCGGTGTCGAGGGCGGCGGCGATCCGCCGGCACGCCGCGGTCCGGTTCGGCAATCCGGTGAGCGGGTCGCGGCGGCTCTGATCCCGCACCCGGGTTTCGGTGTCGATCCGGCCGATCGCGGCGGACAGCACGGTGGCGACCGCCCGCAGGAACGCGACATCGCGGTCGGTGTAGTCGCGGGGGCGGGCGCTGTGCACGGTCAGCACCCCCCACAGGGCGTCGGCGCCGATCGGCACACTAATGCCGCTGCGCAGCCCGCGCCCGGCCATCGTGGTGGTGGCGAACCGGGTTTCCTGCTCACGGTTCGAACACACCACCACCTCACCGGTGGCCGCCGCGTACCCCGGCGGCGACGCCGCTCCGGCGGCGAAGGACCGCGGCCTGGGGGGGTTGCCCACTGTAGGCGAGGACCTCGAGCGCGTCGGTGCCGGTGCTCCGGGCGATCGAGGCGCACCCCGCCCCGATCAGGGCGGCGGCCGCACCGGTGGCGGCGGGCAGCAGGGTGTCGAGGTCGGCGACGACGGCGAGCCGGCCGAGCTCGGCCAGGGCGTGTTGTTCGCGGGCCCGGTGCGCGGTCGACTCGAGGGCGGTGCGGAATCGGCGATCCTGCGTGCGGCGGCGCCGGCGGTCGCGCATGATCGCGGCGATCACCGCCGGGCCGGCCTCCCCGTGACGCACCGCGAATGCGGAAACATACACCGGGATCGGCTCACCGGTGCCGAAATGCCGCAGCTCGCTGACCCCCTGCCAATGCCCGTGGCGGGTCAGGGCCGCCTCCACCGCGGGGGTTTGGGCCAGGCCGGCGTCGGTGAGGAATTCGGCGGTGGTCCGGGCCCGGGCGTCCGCGTGATCGCGCAGGCCCACCAGCGCGATACCCGCCGGGTTCAGATACAGAATGTGGCCGGTGCCGAAATCGGAGAGGAACACCAGGTCCGGGGCCTGGTCGAGCACCGACCGCCACAGGTCGGGGTCCAGGGACTTGAACTCCACAACCATCCCTCCTGCGCCGGTCACCGATCGGAGAGGTGGAACCGGCGGTCCCCGTCAGGGCTGTTCGAATCCCGCTGGAACCCCGACAATTTCGATCCCGACCGCTGCCTGTCGATTCCTCACCGGCAAAGCGAAGGTGTCAGCCGGCGTGTCGGCGCGGGGGCAGCTGGGCCAAGAGGGTGGCCCATTCGTCGAAGCGGGTCGCGTCGAGGCGGGGCCGGTTCTGCCGCGGCGGGCCGGCGAGGTCGACCAGGGCCCGGGCCGCACCGAGGACGGTGAGGTGGTGCCGGTGTGCCACGTCGAGGAGTTCGTCGAACGCCTGTGCGTCGCTGTAGCCGCGGCCGGCGATCAACACCCCCTTCGCAGTGGCGAGCAGTTCCCGGCCGTCGCGGCGCCGCCACCTCGCCAGTGGCGTCGGTTCCGGAAAAAGTCGTGCGGTGTCGTTCTCGGCCATGGGTTCTCCTTCGCGTTCGTGCATCGACAGGGGGCCGCCGGCTGTGTCGGCCGGCCCCGCATGTGACACGACCTGTGAGGTGTGTCACTTTGTCGATACCCCGAGTAGTTCTAGCTCGAGGATTGCCCGATGTCACCCCACACGAACGTTTAGTCGGCCGTCACCTCGCCACCTGGGGAAATGGCACCGGGTGCCGGATGGTTGCCGGAGTTGGCGTACCGCGTGATGGTGAGGTACATCTGAAACCACGTGATCGGTTTGTGATCCATCACACACCTAACCGTAACCTTAACCCTTGACCTGAGGTGCATCCACACTGCACCACCGGTCCTGGCGAACAGACCTACTTCGGGTCCCCGGAGTTCGGGTCACGCGGAACGACGCGGAACGAAAGGCCCCCTATCCCATGCTGTTGCCGATGTCCCCGACCGATTCCCTGTTCCTGCTCGGGGAGTCCCGGGAGCATCCGTTGCACGTCGGCGGCCTGGCCTTGTTCGCACCACCCGACGACGGGCGGGCGGCGGATGTGCGGGCGATGCTGGAGGCGGCCTCGCGCAGCGACCAGGTGGCACCGTTGCTGCGTAAGCGGGCGGCCCGCTCGGTGACCTCGCTGGGTCAGTGGGGCTGGGACACCGACACCGAGATCGACCTGGGCCACCACATCCGCCGCGACGCCCTGCCGCAGCCCGGCGGCATGACGGAACTGATGTCCCTGGTCTCGAGGCTGCACGGAAGCCTGCTCGACCGCTCCCGCCCGTTGTGGGAGATGCACCTGATCGAGGGACTCGCCGACGGCCGGTTCGCGGTGTACATGAAGATTCATCATGCCCTCGCCGACGGCGCGTCCGCGATGAAGTTCCTGCGCCGCGCGTTGAGCGAGGACCCGCAGGAGCGGGACATGCCCGCCCCGTGGCAGCCCACGCCGACCCGGACGCCGCCTTCTTCGTCGGTCGCGTCCGTCGCGTCGGCCGCCCGGAATCCGCTCGAGCTTCCGGGTGCGGCGCTGTCCGCCGCCCGCGGGGCGCTCGGCGAGGTGGCCGGGCTGGTGCCGGCGGCGGTCGGCACCGTGGACCGGGCATTGCGGGCTCGCGGTGGTCCGCTGTCGCTGACCGCCCCGCACACCGTGTTGAACGTGCCGATCGGCGGTGCCCGGCACTTCGCCGGCCGCACCTGGCCGCTGGAGCGGCTGCGGATGATCGCCAAGCACGCCGACGCCACCATCAACGATGTGGTGTTGGCCCTGTCCTCCGGTGCGCTGCGCACATTCCTGGACGGCTTGAATGCCTTGCCCACGGATCCGCTGATCGCGATGGTCCCGGTGTCGCTGCGCGGCGGCGGCAGGGAGGGCGAAGACGGGAATCGGCTCGGGGTGCTGATGTGCAACATGGGCACCCACCTCGCCGACGCCGGCCACCGGCTCGAGGCCGTGCGCACCAGCATGAACGAGGGCAAGGCGCCGTTGCGCGGCATGAGCCCGGCACAGGTGCTGGCGATGAGCGCCCTCGGCGCGGCGCCGCTGGCCGCGGAAATGCTGGCCGGGCGCCGCGGACCATGGCGCCCGGCGTTCAACGTGGTGATCTCCAACGTCGCCGGCCCCCTGACCCCGCGGTACTGGAACGGCGCCCGCCTCGACGGCCTCTACCCGCTCTCGATCCCCACCGACGGCCAGGCGTTGAACATCACCTGTACCAGCACCGACGACCAGATCGTCTTCGGGCTGACCGGCTGCCGGCGCACCCTCCCGCAGTTGACGCCGATCCTCGACCACCTCGACACCGAACTCGACGCCCTCGAACGGGTCGTCGGACTGTAGA
>NZ_WXYH01000120.1:0-6446 GCF_009872365.1 Rhodococcus sp. T7 | reverse complement strand
TGCGGGTGCCCAGCACCGCCGATTCCGACCGCCTGACGAAACGCTGTGGACCTTCCGCCGTTGGTGTGGGTGCAGCCCGCCGACGGCCGCGGAATGACCCGCGATCCCCGCTGATGCAGGTAGTGGCGTGATTAGGGGTGTGCGGCGGTCATGCAGCTCGACCAATCCCACACTTGGGGGGTATCGGGCTTGGCGTTGACCAGCACATACTGGGAATATGACCATGGTGCGGAAGGCGGAACCGCTACGCCCGGGGGTGCGGGAGGTGGCGATCGGAACCGCCGACAGCATCGAGTTCCGGCACGCAGTTCTCGACGCCATCCGCACCCGCATTCCCTACGACTTCGCCGTTATAGCAACGACCGACCCGGCGACACTGATGCCCACGTCGCAAACGACGGTCGGCGTCGACTCCCTGCCAATCCATACCCTTGAACTTGTCGCCCAATTGGAATACGGCCCAACGCCTTACGCGAACGCCATCGGCAAGCTGGCTCGGACTCCCGACGGAGTCCAGACGATTCGCGATGCCATCGACGGTGATATCCGTCAAGCGCTTCCCTATGTCGAGATCCTCGAACCGATGGGGATGCACGATGAGATACGGCTGGTCTTTCGCGGGCGCGACAAGCTCTGCTGGGGTGTCGGGACAGTGATGCGCGCCCCCGGACGGCGGTTCAGCGGCGAGGAGGTGCGGATTCTCGCCGGTGCTGCCCGCGAGATCGGCGAGGGGCTTCGCTTGTCGTTGATCCGGCAAGCACCTCGGGTGCTCGCGGAAGTGGCCGGTGGGCCGGCCGTGGTGATCGTTGGGCCCGGCGACGAGGTGGAGTCGGCGACGCCACCAGCGGTGGAGTACCTCGATCGGATGAGTGACGAATGTGGAACCCGCATGCTTCCCGTGTTCGCGGCCGTGCGTTTGCGGAACTCGGGCGCGGCGACCGCGGTCACGCGGGCACGAACGATCGACGGCGAATGGATCTCCATCCGGGCCGGGAAACTCGACGGCCGCGGCACAGCGGGGCGTGTGGTTGTCACACTGGAACCGCGAGACCCGCGGAGATCATCTCGCTGCTGGCCGCCATCCACGGCCTCACGGCACGGGAGTCGGAGGTACTCGGCCACGTCCTCGCCGGCAAGACACGCGTCGAGATCGCCCACCGACTCTTCGTCAGCCCCTACACCGTGCAGGACCACCTGAAAAGTATCTACGCGAAGACCGGGGTGAACAGCCGCCAGGAACTCGTCGCGCACCTGTTCTTCACCCATTACCTGCCGCGTTACGGTGCACCGGTCGGACCGGACGGCTGGTTCGCCGGCGGAGAGCGCGAGACGAACAAGGACCGCGGTTGACCTGTCCGTAGCCGTTGAGTCAGCTGCGCCGGTGCCGGGAGGTGATGGGACCAACACCTCGGCAGCGGCGGATCGGAGTGGGATGGCAGCGGCGGTCCGTCGCGATCGCCGGCGAAGTCGACAGCGACAGCGACCCCTGGGGGCGCCGTCGGCGAGCACACCGACCCCATCAACGCAGACGTAAGAAGTACCACGAAAATCAGATGGGAAGGAAACATCATGGGACACAGTGACACCCACCAAAAGTTGCATGGCATGTTCAACGACCGTGACTTCGACGCGATGGACGCACACCTGGACACCAGCTTCACCTACGAGGACGTGCCGCGTGGCCTGACACTGCACGATGCGGCCGAGTTCAAGGACTGGCTGCGCGGGTGGACGACCGCGTTCTCCGACGCCCGGATCGTTGCCCGGGAGTACCTGGAAGGGTCCGACTTCTCGGTGTCGCTGTTTCAGGGCACGGGCCGCAACGACGGCCCCTTCGGCGACCTCCCACCGACCGACCGGAACATGGACGTCCCGTACTGCGAGATCATGCACTACGGACCCGGCGGCAAGGTCGCCTCGTGCCAGATCTACTACGACCAGGTGACGCTTCTGAGCCAGCTGGGTCATATCAACCCCACCGGGGTGACGGCATGACAGTCGGCCGCCGCGCCGAACCCTGACGCTCGACTGCACGGGACGCTGGGTCCGCGTGCGAAAGGGAGTAATGCCATGGCTGACATTGTGATCGTCACGTTCGACGCCGGTGGGAACGTGCCACCCGCGTTGGGGATTGGTCGAGAACTCCGGAAACGTGGGCATCGGGTGCGGGTGCTCGGTCACCAGGGGCAGCGACCGGTGGTCGAGGCGGCTGGACTCGAATTCCGCGGCTACCGGAATTCTCCCCGATGGCCCCCGCACACGGAGGTGAGTACCTGGACCGTGCTGACCATGGGGCTCACCATGGTGACGGACCCGGGGATCGGGTGCGACCTGCGCGAGGTGGTGCGGGACGATCCGGCCGACCTGGTGGTCATCGACTGCATGCTGTTCAACGCGCTCGACGCGGCCGCGCGTGCGGGATTGCCTCACGCCGCGCTGTTCCATACGTTCTACGCCGCCTTCGACGGCTCATTTCGGCACGGGCCCTTCGGCATCGTCCCGCGGTTGAAGGGGTTGGGACCGCGCCGTCTGTGGCGGCAAGCCGACCTGGCGCTGGTGTGCTCGGACCCGGTCCTCGACCCGGCGGGTACACGGTCCCACGACGGCCACCTGGTGTGGACCGGCGCGGTGCACGACGCGAAGGCGGCGGCCGTGGGCCGCACCCCGCCGCGGGTGCTCGCCAGCCTCAGCACGTCCGGCTTCCCCGGTCAGCGCCGTGCCCTGCAGAACATCCTCGACGCCGCCGAGGACACCGATATCGAGCTGGTCGTGACGACCGGCCCCGCCATCGATCCCGCGGCCTTCCGTGTGCCCGCGAATGCCAGCGTGCACCGGTATCTTCCGCACAACGAAGTGATGCCGACCTGTTCCGCGGTGATCGGGCACGGCGGGCACGCCACCGCGTTCCGTGCCCTCGCACACGGCCTGCCGATGCTGATCCTGCCGATGTCCGCGCTGACCGACCAACGGACGATCGGCAAGACGGTGGCCGCGACCGGGGCCGGCAAGGTGCTCCGGAAGACGGCAAAGCCCAATCAGATTCGGGCTGCCCTCGACGAACTCCTCGCTTCGGAGAGCTATCGGACGGCAGCCGCCACGCTCGGCGCCCGCATCCGGGCCACCGATGGGGCCTCGGCCGCGGCGGATCAGCTCCTGACACTGATCGACCGCTGAACGGTGTGGCGGCGGGATGGCGGCGACGTCCGGCACCATTCTCATCGGGCCGGAGCGTGCCCCGGTGCGGTGACGGTGGTGGGCGCCGCACCCCACCGAACGGCGGCGGCGGCGGCGAAGTCGCCGGCGTGCGCAAAGCCGGCGAGCAACACCAGTGATCCGTCGGGGATCCGGCCGGCGCGGTTCTCGGCGTCGAGGGTGACCGGGATGGCGGCGCCGAAGAGGTTTCCGCAGTCGTCGAACGTGTCCGGATGCTGCGCCGGGGTGAGTTCGAGGGCGTCGCGCCAGTTTCGCAGGAACAGCCGGTTCGGCTGGTTGGTGACGAGGGTGTCGATGGCGATGGGCTTCACGCCGATTCGATCGCACACCGCGAGCGCCACCTCGGGCACCAGTCGGTTGCCGCGGGCGAAGACGGTGGTGATCTTTGATTCGGTGAACGAGATGTGTAGTTGTCCGGTGCCGGGTTCCCAGTATTTGCGGGGTGGGTCGATGTCGGCGGTCATGTCCCCGGCATGCTGGGGGTAGTGGCGGCATTCGATGCCGAGGATCGGAGCCTGATCCGACTTGCGGAGCAGTCCGACTCCGCAGCCGTCGCCGGGCACCGCTGCCTGCGCGAGTGGGCGGACGTCGGGTTGGGTGAAGATCTGGCCGGCGCTGTTCTGCACCGTGACGATCAACGCCGTGCGTGCAGAGCCGTTGGTGGACAGGATCGTTCGGGCGAGGTCGATCATGTGAATGAAGGCGGCGCAGCCCCCGTTGTGCACGTCGAGGATGCACTGCGGGTTCATCCCGAGGCGGCGTGCCAGGTCGGCGCCGCAGCCGAGCACGGGCAGGTCCGGCAGTTGGGTGTGGGTGATCAGGACGTCGACCCCCGCGATCGCTTCGGGGCCGTGGCGCGCGATCAGCGGGGTGATGGCGCGTTCGGCCATGTCGACGGCGGACTCGCCGGCGGCCACGTGGTGGCGGTGGGTGGGCGCACGGAACATGATGCTGCGCGCCATCCGGTGAGGGCGTGCGTACCGGGCGAAGTAGTCCGTGTCGACCGGGTCGCCGGGGAGATAGCTGGCGACGTCGATCAGGCTCATGGGGGGTGTCGGTGGGATGTCCATGGCCTCATCTCATCCAATCGGGTGTGATCGGCAGGCCGTGGCGGGCCCGGTATTCGCACAGGGCGGTGAGATTGTTCAGCTCGAGCCGGTGGCCGGCGGCGAACATGTCCCAGAAGTCGCCGACCCAGGGCACCCGGTCCGGGGGCGCGGTGTCCGGGTAGGGGTTTCGGTCGTAGAACGGGTGGTGGCAGTTCGTCCACAGCACCACCGATCCGGGTTTGTCGAACACCGTTTGTGCATCGACCACCCGCAGCAGGTAGATCATCCACAGATGCCGGCCTTGGTCCCAGGCACAGTGATAGTCGACGGTCATCGCGTCCGGGTTCGCCGCGGTCCGGGTGTAGATGGTGGTGTCGGATCCGAGCCGGTCGTGGGCGGACCACAGTCCGGGCTGTTCGGTCGGGGCGAATCCGCGGAGGCTGTAGGTCCATTCTTCGAGGCTGCGGGTGTCGGCCAGGTAGTCGTAGACGCCGCGGGGTGGGGCGGCGATGTAGCCGTTGACGGTGCAGTACTCGCCGAAGACCTGCTGGTGCGGGTACACCGACCGGAGCATGTCCAGGATGATCGGGGTGGTCGCGTCGCGGTCGGAGGTTTCGATGCGCAGGATCCCGGGGATCACCCGGCCGGGGAGGTCGCTGAGGGCGGGAAGAGGGGTGGTCACGGCGTTCCTCCTCGATCGTGGGCGAGTTCCAGGAACGGAAGGAACGGGGGGATCTCGTCGGGGTCGCAGTCGACGGCGATGAACGTCGGCCCGCTGGCGGCGGCGGCTTCGAGTGCGTCGAAGAGTTGGTCGAGGGTGCGGGCCGGGTGCGAGGGCATCGTGGGGAACATGGCGGCGATGCCCTCGGCGAGCCTTGATGGCCGAAACCGGTTGAAGCTGTATCGGTCCCGGTAGAGCAGCTGCTCGCGGGTGACGCACATGGCGTGGGCGTTGTTGTTGAACACGATGAACGTGATCGGCAGGTGGTGTTCGATCGCGGTGTGGATTTCCATGCCGTGCATGTAGAAGGCGCCGTCGCCGGCGATGACGAAGGTCCGCCGCTGGTGCGCGCAGGCGGAGCCGATCGCGGCGCCGAAGCTGTAGCCCATGCCGCCCATGCCGAGTGCGACGACGAACCGGCCACCGCGCGGCACCGGCAGGTGGTGTACCACTGCGGCGCCGGTGTTGCCGGCGTCGGCGAAGATATCGGATCCGGCGGGCAGCATCGCGGCGATCGCCTCGACGGCCTCCCGATAGCGCATCCCGGGCCCGGCGGACTCCGGGATCTGCAGCGGAGTCGGCCCTCCGTGAACAACAGCATCGGATGTGTGTCGCGGCGACAGCATGTCGGCGAGTGCGGCCAACGCGTGGCGCAGGTCGAGGCTGGCCGCGTGCGTGGTGGGCAGATACGGTGGCTCGGCGCCGACGCTGGCGACCGGGACGGTACCCAGGGCGGCCTCCAGACCGGCGCGGGCGGTGGCCGGCATGCGGGTGCCGATCAGTAGGCACAGCGCGCAATGCTGCACCGCGTCGATCAGTTCGGTGTGCCCCATGGTCCCGGCGACTCCGCAGAAGCCGGACTGGTCGGCCGGGTAGACGTCCTTGGCGTCCGGGGCAACCCCGACGGTCGCGTCCAGAGCGGCGGCGAGATCGCGCAACGGGTCCCGGGCGTCGTCGCGGGCCACCTGGTCGCCGGCGATGAGCACGATCTTGCCGGTCCGCCGCGCCGCCGCGAGCAGATCCCGGACCCGTGCCAGCCCGACCCGGTCGTGGCCGGATCGGCGGGGCGGCGGGCGGAACGTGAAAGCGTCGCCGACGGTGGACTGCTGGATATCCTTGGGCAGCAACAGCACCGCGGGCCCCCCGCCCCGTGCCGCGGCCACCGCGCGTTCCAGATGCCCGCCGAGGTCGTTCGGCTGCTCGACCCTTGCGCAATGGCGGGAGACCTCGGTGAACAGCCGGACCGCGTGAATCGAGCCGGCCTTGCCGCTCGAGTCCTGGAATGCGCCGGTGCCTTCGAGTGTGGTGGGCGGCTGCCCGATAAGGGCCAGCACCGGCACTCGGGAGGTGTAGGCCTCGGCGAGCCCGGCCACCAGGTTCATCGCACCGCCGCCGGAGGTCGCGGCCACCACCCCGAGGCCGCCGGTGCTGCGGGCGTAGCCGTCGGCCATGGTGGCCGCGGC
>NZ_WXYH01000012.1:0-26472 GCF_009872365.1 Rhodococcus sp. T7 | reverse complement strand
ATCGGCAGCGCCCGCGCCTTGGTGGTCGCGTCGGACGTCTGCCCGGCGTGGATCTGCTTGGTCTCGAACGACCAGTTCTCGGTCATGTGCTGTCTACTCCAGTGGTCTGACGAGGCGCGGACGACAATCTGGTTCGTTCGCGCACAGGGCTTGTCTGGGCTCTATCTACGACAACAACAACGCATCATGAACCTCCGATGTCGGACCCGCGCTTGTCACCCGACTGTTGTATGAATCAGGAAACCAGGTCATCACCCGGGGCACCCCACCGCGGCGGAGGGTTGCCGGCCAGCTAGCCGGGGCTCGTTGCTGGCACTCATGACCTCTGTCGAATCTTAGCGGCTGGGGTGGAACGACCGGAAACGGCACCGATCAGGCCTGCTAGCAGGCGAAAGTTACCCGCCAGTAGGCGTGGAATTTTGCACCCAGATCTTGCGCGTCCCGGCTATAGCAGTACGCTTGTCTTGTTTAACTGCGGTCTCCCCGGCGGCCGCATCGACCGTCTACGTTTGATAAGCGAACCGTTCGCGGACCCACTCACGAAGTGCGCCCGCAACCGTGTAACCAGGGAATTTTCCTAGGAGGACGCGAAGCACCCATGTCCAAAATCAAGGTTGAGGGCACCGTCGTCGAACTCGACGGCGACGAGATGACACGCATCATCTGGCAGTTCATCAAAGACAAGCTGATCCATCCCTACCTGGATGTGAACCTGGAGTACTACGACCTCGGTATCGAGTACCGGGACGAGACCGACGACCAGGTCACCGTCGACGCGGCCAACGCCATCAAGAAGCACGGCGTCGGCGTCAAGTGCGCGACGATCACCCCGGACGAGGCACGCGTCGAGGAATTCGGCCTCAAGAAGATGTGGCGGTCGCCCAACGGCACCATCCGCAACATCCTCGGTGGCACGATCTTCCGCGCGCCGATCATCATCTCCAACGTTCCGCGACTGGTTCCGGGCTGGACGAAGCCGATCATCATCGGCCGTCACGCCTTCGGCGACCAGTACCGCGCCACCGACTTCAAGGTCCCCGGCCCCGGCAAGGTGATGATCACCTACACGCCCGAGGACGGCAGCGAGCCGATCGAGCACGAATTGGTGAACTTCCCCGAAGGCGGCGGCGTCGTCCAGGGTCAGTACAACTTCACCAAGTCCATCGAGGACTTCGCGCGCGCCTCGCTCAACTACGGCCTGCAGCAGAACTACCCGGTGTACCTGTCGACCAAGAACACCATCCTCAAGGCGTACGACGGCGCGTTCAAGGACATCTTCCAGCACGTCTACGAGACCGAGTTCAAGCCGGAGTTCGACGCGGCCGGACTCACCTACGAGCACCGCCTCATCGACGACATGGTCGCGTCGGCGCTCAAGTGGGAGGGCGGCTACGTCTGGGCCTGCAAGAACTACGACGGCGACGTCCAGTCCGATACCGTCGCGCAGGGCTTCGGATCGCTCGGCCTCATGACCTCCGTGCTGCTGACCCCGGACGGAAAGACGTGTGAGGCCGAGGCCGCGCACGGCACCGTGACGCGTCACTTCCGTCAGCACCAGCAGGGCAAGCCGACGTCCACCAACCCCATCGCGTCGATCTTCGCGTGGACCCGTGGACTCGAGCACCGCGGCAAGCTGGACAACACCCCCGACGTCATCGGCTTCGCTCAGAAGCTCGAAGACGTGGTCATCAAGACCGTGGAGGGTGGCCAGATGACGAAGGACCTCGCGATGCTGGTCGGCGGCGACCAGGGTTACCTGACCACCGAGGAATTCCTCGGTGCGCTGGACATCAACCTCCAGAAGGCCATCGCCGAGCAGTAGGCACTCGCGCCACAGCAGTACGAAACGGGACGCCCCCTCGCCGGGGTGTCCCGTTTCGCGTCTCCGGGACCGGGTGAGTCATCTCACGGCCGCTCGCGGCGCGAAAACCGGAATCCGGGGAAGAGAATTCCGGTGTGGGTCGTTGCGCAACGAGGCGCCGTGCGCCGCGAAGTCGTATTTCTGCCTAGTCGAAAGTTCTGCTGTGAGCACTTCCACCCCGGTCCGTCCCGAGCACCTCGGTGTCATCGCGCAACATCCGTCCGTCCGCAAGCTCGCCATGATCGCGCTCGCGCTCGGCGGCTTCGGGATCGGCACCACCGAGTTCGTGGCGATGGGACTGCTTCCCGAGATGGCGTCGAGCCTCGGGATCACCGAGCCGACGGCCGGGCACGTCATCTCGGCGTACGCCCTGGGTGTGGTGGTGGGGGCGCCGCTCATCGCCGCACTCACCGCGCGGGTGCCCCGCAAGACGCTGCTGATCGCGTTGATGGCGGCGTTCACGATCGGCAACGCCGCCACCGTGTTCGCACCGAACTACGGGGTTCTGATGGCCGCGCGGTTCGTCGCGGGCCTCCCGCACGGCGCGTACTTCGGCCTCGCGGCCCTGGTGGCGGCGCATCTCGCCGAGCGAGGACAGCGGGCCCGGGCGGTCGCGCTCGTCATGATGGGTCTGTCGGTGGCGAACGTCGTCGGCGTGCCCGTCGCCTCGTGGCTGGGTCAGACCCTCGGCTGGCGCAGCGCGTTCGCACTCGTCGCGCTGATCGGTGTCGTGACGCTGGGCGCGATCTGGTCGTGGGTGCCCGCGCTCGCCGCCATGCGGATGACGAATCCCCTCACCGAACTCGGTGCCCTGCGGCGCGCGCAGGTGTGGATGACGCTGATCATCGGCATGGTCGGATTCGGTGGCATGTTCGCCGTCTACACCTACATCAGCACGACCCTCACCGACGTCGCCGGGCTGTCGCGGTCGCTGGTGCCGCTGGCCCTGATGATCTACGGGCTGGGCATGGTCGCGGGCAATCTGATCGGTGGCAGGCTCGCCGACAGGGCCCTGGTTCCCGGTCTGTTCGCCGCGATGACGGCGCTCGGGGTGGTGCTCGGCATCTTCGTGATCGCCTCGCACAACCCGTACACGGCGCTGCTGCTGGTGTTCTTCGTCGGCGCCGCGGGCGCGTCGATGGTTCCCGGACTGCAGACCCGGCTGATGGACGTCGCCGCCGACGCCCAGACTCTCGCCGCGTCGCTCAACCACGCGGCCCTCAATATCGCGAACGCGTTCGGAGCGTGGATCGGTGGCGTCGTCATCGCCGCCGGTTACGGCTACACGGCGCCCGCCGCGGTCGGTGCGCTGCTCGCCGTCGCGGGCCTCGTCGTCCTCACCGTGGCCGTCGCGCTGGAACGCCGCAGCGCCCGTTCGTCTCGGTAGCCGCGCTGTCGTACGCGTCCGCTACCGTGCTTGCCGTGCCACACATCATCACCACCGTCAATGTCAACGGAGTCCGCGCGGCCGCCCGCAAGGGACTCACCGAGTGGATGGAGCGCACGGAGGCCGACGTCGTCTGCCTGCAGGAGACGCGGGCATCCGACGAGCAGCTCGCCGAGACCCTCGCGCCCGCCCTGGAGGGCGGATGGAACCTGGCGTCGGCGGAACCGTCATCGAAGGGGCGCAACGGCGTCGCGATCCTGTCCCGGAAGCCGGCCGACGCCGTTCGCGTCGGGCACGGCGACGAGGAGTTCGCGGCCGCGGGCCGCTACATCGAGGCAGACTTCGACGACCTGACCGTGGCGAGTCTGTACCTGCCGTCGGGTGAGGCCCAGACACCCCGGCAGGAGGAGAAGGAGCGGTTCATGGACTCTTTCGCCCGCTACCTCACAGCCACCGCCGCGGCCGCCGTCGCGGCAGGCAGGCACGTCGTGGTCTGCGGCGACTGGAACATCGCCCACACCGAACTCGACCTGAAGAACTGGAAGACGAACAAGAAGAACTCCGGATTCCTGCCCCACGAGCGGGAGTGGATGTCCGCGCTCTTCGCGGAGGACGCGCACTGGTCCGACGTCGTGCGCCTGCTCGAACCGGACGTCGCGGGACCGTACTCGTGGTGGTCGTACCGCGGGAAGGCGTTCGACAACGACTCCGGCTGGCGCATCGACTACCAGATCGCCACCCGCGAACTGGCGGAGCGCGCCAAGCAGGCCGTCGTCGAGCGCGCCGAAACCTACGACCAGCGGTGGTCCGATCACGCGCCGGTCACCGTCCAGTACCGGTGACGGGCGGTATCTGATTCGTGTCGTCACGGCACACGTGAAAAGATCAATACTCATGTCGACCCCTGCAGCTCAGAAACCCACCGCGAAACCGCGGGTGCTCTCCGGCATCCAGCCCACCGCCGACTCGTTCCACCTCGGCAACTTCCTGGGTGCTCTGCAGCAGTGGGTGCCTTTGCAGGACGACTTCGACGCGTTCTACTTCATCCCCGACCTGCACGCGATCACGGTGGCGCAGGACCCGAAGGAACTGCGCCGCCGCACGAAGATCGCGGCGGCACAGTTGCTGGCGCTGGGAATCGATCCCGACCGCGCCACGCTGTTCGTCCAGAGTCAGGTCCCCGAGCACGCGCAGCTGGCGTGGGTTCTCAACTGCATCACCGGTTTCGGTGAGGCCAGTCGCATGACGCAGTTCAAGGACAAGTCGTCGAAGCAGGGCAGTGAGAAC
This sequence comes from Rhodococcus sp. T7, assembly GCF_009872365.1. NCBI lineage: Bacteria > Bacillati > Actinomycetota > Actinomycetes > Mycobacteriales > Nocardiaceae > Rhodococcus > Rhodococcus sp. T7. The sequence continues at coordinate 21,937 of NZ_WXYH01000012.1, read as the reverse complement.
GCCAGTGTCGGCTTGTTCACGTATCCGGTGCTGATGGCCGCCGACATCCTGCTGTACCGCCCGCAGCGGGTTCCCGTCGGTGAGGACCAGCGTCAGCACCTCGAACTGGCCCGCGACCTCGCCCAGCGGTTCAACACCCGCTTCGGGAAGGCGTTCGTCATTCCCGAGGCCCAGATCATCAAGGGCACCGCCAAGATCTACGACCTGCAGGATCCGACGTCGAAGATGAGCAAATCGGGTCCGAGCCCGGCCGGCCTGATCAACCTGCTCGACGATCCCAAGGTATCGGCGAAGAAGATCAAGTCCGCGGTCACCGACAACGAGCGGGAGATCCGGTACGACCCGCAGGCCAAGCCCGGTGTGAGCAACCTGCTCACCATCCAGTCGGCATTGTCCGGCACCCCCGTCGAGACGTTGGTCGCCGGGTACGAGGGCAAGGGCTACGGCGACCTGAAAACCGATACGGCCGACGTTCTCGCCGAATTCGTGACACCGTTGAAAGCGAAAGTGGAGGGGTACCTCTCGGACGAGGCGGAACTCGATCGGGTCATCGCGGCCGGTGCCCACCGTGCCCGTGAAGTGTCGTCGCAGACGTTGGCGGCCGTGTACGAGAAGGTAGGGTTTTTGACACCGAAGGGATAGCACTGTGGCTGACGAACCGAGTTTTCTCGACAAGCAGCGGGCAGCGCGCCCCTGGTTCGACCATCTGATGCGGGCCGCTCAGCGGTACCAGAATCAGAAGGGTGACTACTACGCGGCGGGTATCACGTATTTCAGTGTGCTCGCACTGATTCCGATCCTGATGGTCGCGTTCGCCATCGCCGGTTTCGTGCTCGCCGGGCAGCCGGAGTTGCTGCAGGAACTCCAGGACGGCATCACGAAGAACGTGCCCGGAAGTCTCGGTGACACGCTCAACACCATCATCGATTCGGCGATCGCGTCCCGCGCCAGCGTCGGTATCCTCGGTCTGCTCGGCGCCGCCTACGCCGGTCTGGGGTGGATGGCGAACCTGCGTGACGCGCTCACGGCGATGTGGGAGAGCCAGCGCGAATCGAAGGGATTCGTGCGCACCAAGCTGGGCGACGCGGGTGCTCTGCTCGGGCTGGGCCTGGCGATGATCGTCTCGATCGGATCGTCCGCGTTGAGCAGCGGTCCGGTGGCCCGCACGGTGGTCGAGGTGCTCAACCTCGACGAGGTGACCGGCGTCGACGCCGGACTGCGCGCACTGTCGACCGTGCTCTCGCTGGTCGCGACGTGGGCGGTGTTCGCCTGGGTGATCGCCCGGCTGCCCCGGGAGCCCGTGACGTTCCGCAGTGCGATCAAGGCGGCCCTGCTCGCGGCCGTGGTGTTCGAGATCTTCAAGCAGGTCGGCGCCATCTATCTCACGGCGGTCACCGCCGGTCCGGCAGGAGTGGCGTTCGGCCCGATCATCGGTCTGCTCGTGTTCATCTACCTGACCTGCCGGATGCTGCTCTTCTCGACGGCGTGGGCCGCGACCACCAGGGCCAGCATGGCGCTCGCGTTCGTGCCGCCACCGGATCCCGCCGTCATCACGCCGCGGATCGAGGTCCACGAGGGTCCGGGGGTGCGTGGGGGACTCGCGCTGGTCGGTGTGGGTGCCCTCGCCGCGCTCGGCTTGTCCGGACTGTTCACCCGCAGCAAGCGCTGATCGGGGAGCGTCAGCGCCTGCGGGACAGCCGGCGTGCGCAGAGCACCAGCACGACGACGATGGCCGCCCCGACGATCCCCACGCCCGCCCGCAGGGCCAGCGTGTGGTCGGGGTGGTCGGAACCGGAGGCGACGACGGAACTCGTGGCGGCGGCCGAATCCTGTTGCGGCGGTGCGGCAAGGACCGCGTCCGACCCGTCCTCGGCCGGGTACAGGTCCTCGAGCGACCCCACCCTTGTGTCGCGGTCGAGGGCGAACCCGTAGTCCAGCAGTCGCGCCGCCTGTTCCCAGGTTCGGATCGGCTGCGCCTCGGCTCCCATCAGTGTCACCATCAGGCGGCGGCCGTCGTGGTCGGCGCCGCCGACGTACGTGTGGCGGGCATCGTCGGTGAATCCGGTCTTGCCGCCCAGCGCGCCCGGGTAGTTGTAGAGCAGTTGGTTGTCGTTGGCGAGTGCGAACGGCGGCCGGTCCTGGTCTTCCGGGATCGCGGGATCCTTCGGGAAGCCCGGGAACTGAACGGTTTCCGTGGAGATCAGCTCCGCGAACGTCGGGTTCTTCATCGCGTTGTGGAAGATCAGCGCGAGGTCGAACGGCGAACTGCTCATGCCGGGCCCGTCGAGTCCGGACGGGGTCGCGGTCCTCGTGTCGTGAGCGCCGAGGGTGTCGGCGAGACGGTTCATCTTCTCGACCGTCGCGGCGTCGCCGCCGAGTTGCCGGGCGAGGAGGTGGGCGGCGTCGTTCCCCGACGCCATCACGAGGCCCTGCATCAGCTGCCGGTTCGTGTACTGACCGTTCTTGCCGATCCCGACCGCGCTGCCCTCCACGGCGGCGTCCTCGGCGGTGGCGGTCACGGTCTTGTCGAGATCCAGTTCGTCCAGCGCCACGAGCGCGAGCAGCATCTTGATGGTGCTGGCCGGCCGGTACCGGCCGTGCGGGTCCTTCGCCGCGAGCACGTCGCCGGTGTCGATGTCGGCCAGCACCCAGCCGGACGCCGCGATGTCGGCGGGCAGCGCGGGGGCGCCGTCGGGAAGCGTCACCCCGCATTCGGCGAGTTTCGGCCCGCCCACCGGCTCGTCGGGCACGGAAACGGCGGTCGGTGCCGGATCACCGGGCTGCGGCACCTCGGACAGGTCGATCGCGGGGGCCGGCGCCGAGCGGTGCGGGCAGTCGTCGGTGTTGGGGGTGGTGAACGGCGCCGAGGTGGGGGAGGGGGGGCCCGGGGGCGGGATCGCCCCGGCAGCGCTCACCGAGAGTCCGGCCAGCAGGGTTCCGGACACTACCGCGGTACACACTCGACGCCACATCATCGAAGAGGCAGCGTATGCGATGACCGGGCCGGTTCCGAAAACGGACGCGTGTCGACACGCATTCGTGACGTCCGTGCCCCGTGCCCCGTGCCGAGGCGCGGACGGCCCGGGTCAGATGAAACCCATGCCCCGGACGGCGTCGCGTTCGGATTCGAGTTCGGCCACCGACGCGTCGATCCGCTTCCGCGAGAAGTCGTCGATCTCCAGCCCCTCCACGACCCGCAAGGCCCCGTCGACCGAGCGGACCGGGAACGAGCTCACGAGCCCCTCCGGCACTCCGTAGGCGCCGGTGGATGGCAGCGCCACGGACGTCCAGTCGTCGTCGGGGGTGCCGAGCACCCAGTCGTGCACGTGGTCGATCGCGGCATTGGCGGCGGAGGCCGCGGATGATGCGCCGCGGGCCTCGATGATCGCGCTGCCCCGGTTCGCGACGGTGGGAATGAAGTCGCCGGTGAGCCATTCGCGGTCCGCGGCGAACTCGGCGCCGGACCGGTCCCCGACCCGCGCGTGGAAGATGTCGGGGTACTGGGTGCTCGAGTGGTTGCCCCAAATCGTGACCCGGCTGATGTCCTTGACCGCGGCGCCGGAGTGCCGTGCCAGCTGGGCGATCGCGCGGTTGTGGTCGAGCCGGGTCAGCGCCGTGAACCGATCCGCGGGCACGTCGGGGGCGTTGTTCGCGGCGACCAGCGCATTGGTGTTGGCCGGGTTGCCCACGACCAGCACCCGGACGCCCTCCGCGGCAACCTGATTGATCGCGCGACCCTGCACGGTGAAGATCTGCCCGTTCGCGGCTAGCAGGTCGCCGCGCTCCATCCCCTTGGACCGGGGACGTGATCCGATGAGCAGGGCCACGTCGGTGCCGTCGAAACCCCGCTTCGGGTCGTCGTGGACCTCGACGTCGCGAAGGAGAGGGAACGCGCTGTCGTCGAGTTCCATCGCGGTGCCTTCGACCGCGGACACGGCGGACGGAATTTCCAAGAGCCGCAGTCGAATCGGGGTGTCGGGGCCGAGCATCGCGCCCGCGGCGATCCGGAACAGCGCCGCGTAACCGATACTGCCTGCCGCTCCGGTGACCGTGACCACCGCGGGAGTGGGCGACTGCGTCATGTGTGAACCTCGCTCTTCGTCGGGAGCATCCGTTCTCGACACTAGCGCGGGGATCTCACCGTGGGACGGCGCGGACGGTGAGCTTGGACACGACGCAGGGCGCCCCCGGCCGAAGTGGCCGGGGGCGCCCTGGAACGTGCTCGGACGACCTGGAGTCAGCGTGCGAAGAGCAGCGCGCGCTTGACTTCCTGGATCGCCTTCGTCACCTGGATGCCGCGGGGGCACGCGTCGGTGCAGTTGAACGTGGTCCGGCAACGCCAGACGCCGTCCTTGTCGTTGAGGATGTCGAGACGCTCCGACGCACCCTCGTCACGGCTGTCGAAGATGAAGCGGTGCGCGTTGACGATGGCAGCGGGACCGAAGTAGCTGCCGTCGCTCCAGTACACCGGGCACGACGTGGTGCAGCAGGCACACAGGATGCACTTCGTGGTGTCGTCGAAACGGGCCCGGTCGTGCTGCGACTGGATGCGCTCACGGGTGGGCTCGTTGCCGGTGGTGATGAGGAACGGCTTCACGGCGCGGAACGCGTCGAAGAAGGGCTCCATGTCGACGACGAGGTCCTTCTCCACCGGCAGGCCCTTGATGGGCTCGACGGTGATCGTGACCGGCTTGCCGTCCTTGGGCAGCATGTCCTTCATGAGGAGCTTGCAGGCCAGACGGTTGACGCCGTTGATCCGCATCGCGTCCGAACCGCACACGCCGTGGGCGCAGCTGCGGCGGAACGTCAGGGTGCCGTCGAGGTAGCCCTTCACGTACAGGAGCAGGTTCAGCATGCGGTCCGTCGGCAGCGCCGGAACCTGGAAGCTGTCCCAGTGCTGACCCTCGCCGGACTCCGGGTTCATCCGCGCGATCTTGAGGGTGACCATGACGGCGCCCTCGGGAACGGGAGGGAGATCCGACTTGTTCTCGCTCTTGTCGACTGCAGGTGCGCTCATCAGTACTTACGCTCCATCGGCTCGTAGCGGGTCTGGACTACCGGCTTGTAGTCGAGACGGATGTCGGAGAGCAGGCCGTCGCCCTCCTTGTATGCCATCGTGTGCTTCATGTACTCGGCGTCGTTGCGGTCCGGGAAGTCCTCGCGGGCGTGGCCGCCGCGCGATTCCTTGCGGTTCAGCGCGCCGACGACGGTGACCTCCGCCATTTCGAGGAGGAAGCCGAGCTCGACGGCCTCGAGCAGGTCGCTGTTGTAGCGCTTGCCCTTGTCCTGCACCGTGATGTGGTTGTAGCGCTCCTTCAGCGCGCGCACGTCCTTGAGTGCCTGGGTGAGGCGCTCTTCCGTGCGGAACACCGAGGCGTTGTTGTCCATCGACTGCTGCAGCTCGCTGCGGATGTCCGCGACCCGCTCGTGACCGTGGTCCGACAGGATGGTTTCCATCCACTCGTCGACCATCTTCTCGGGCGTCTCCGGCAGGGCGATGAACTCGCTGTTGTTGGCGTGCTCGGCGGCGGCGATGCCGGCGCGGCGTCCGAAGACGTTGATGTCGAGCAGCGAGTTGGTGCCGAGACGGTTCGCGCCGTGGACGGAGACGCAGGCGCACTCGCCGGCGGCGTACAGGCCCTGGACGATCTCGTCGTTGTTGCGGAGGACCTCACCGTTGATCCTGGTGGGGATGCCGCCCATGACGTAGTGGCAGGTGGGGTACACCGGCACGGGTTCCTTGACCGGGTCCACACCGAGGTAGGTGCGGGAGAACTCCATGATGTCGGGGAGCTTCTCGTCGAGGACTTCCTCGGGGATGTGGGTCACGTCGATGTAGACGTAATCCTTGTTCGGTCCCGCGCCGCGTCCCTCGAGCACCTCGAGAACCATCGACCGCGCCACGATGTCACGGGGTGCGAGGTCCTTGATGGTGGGGGCGTAGCGCTCCATGAACCGCTCGCCGTCGGCGTTGCGGAGGATTCCGCCCTCACCGCGCACGGCCTCGGAGATGAGGATGCCGAGCCCGGCCAGGCCTGTCGGATGGAACTGGTGGAACTCCATGTCCTCCAGCGGGAGGCCCTTGCGGAAGATGATGCCCATGCCGTCGCCGGTGAGGGTGTGCGCGTTGGACGTCGTCTTGTACATGCGTCCCGAGCCGCCGGTGGCGAACACGATGGACTTCGCGTGGAAGACGTGGATCTCGCCGGTGGCCAGCTCGTAGGCGATGACACCGGTGGCGACGGGACCGTTCTCCGTCTCGGTGATCGCGATGTCGAGGGCGTAGAACTCGTTGAAGAACTCCACGTCGTGCTTGACGCAGTTCTGGTAGAGCGTCTGCAGGATCATGTGACCGGTGCGGTCCGCGGCATAACATGCGCGGCGCACGGGGGCCTTACCGTGATCGCGGGTGTGACCACCGAAACGACGCTGGTCGATCTTGCCCTCGGGCGTGCGGTTGAACGGCAGACCCATCTTCTCGAGGTCGAGCACCGCGTCGATGGCCTCCTTGGCCATGATCTCGACGGCGTCCTGGTCGGCGAGGTAGTCGCCGCCCTTGACCGTGTCGAAGGTGTGCCACTCCCAGTTGTCTTCCTCCACGTTCGCCAGCGCGGCGCACATGCCGCCCTGGGCCGCGCCGGTGTGGCTGCGGGTGGGGTAGAGCTTGGTCAGTACCGCGGTGCGGGCGCGGGGACCGGCCTCGATCGCTGCGCGCATGCCGGCGCCGCCGGCACCGACGATGACCACGTCATAACGGTGTTCCTGCATGAAGTCTGTGCTCCCCTAGCTCGCCGAGATATTGGGGTCGAAGGTGAAGATGACGTACGTGCCGAGGCCCATGATCAGGATCATCGAGAGAACGAGGATCGTGGTCAGCCAGAAGCGCGTGGAGTCCTTGCGGGAGTAGTCCGCGATGACCGTGCGGAGTCCGTTTCCGCCGTGCAGCTGGGCAAGCCACAGCATGGTGAGGTCCCAGAACTGCCAGAACGGGCTGGACCAGCGGCCTGCGACGAACGCGAAGTTGATGCGGTGCACACCGTCGTCGAGCATCAGCATGATGAAGAGGTGGCCGAGCACGAGGAAGATCAGTGCGAGACCGGAGAACCGCATGAACAGCCAGGCGTACAGCTCGAAGTTGTTCTTCGAGGTCCGGCGCGGAGAGCGCGGGTTGTCCAGGCTGGCGGGACGGTCGTAGGTCTTGCCGAGACTCTTGGCTTCTGTCGTCATGTCAGTGCCCCGCAAACATGTTGTAGAAGATGCGGCCTGCGCCCGGGATCATCACCAGGAACCAGATCGCGAGGATTACCCAGAGCATCAGGCGCTGGTACTGCGGTCCCTTGGACCAGAAATCCACCAGCATCACCCGGACACCGTTCAGTGCGTGGTACAGCACCGCGGCGACGAGAGCGAGCTCCATGAGCCCGACGATCGGGTTCTTGTAGGTCTCGATGACACTGTCGTACGTGTCGGGATTCACCCGCACGAGCGCGGTGTCCAGCACGTGCACGAATAGGAAGAAGAACGTCATTACGCCTGTGATCCGGTGCAAAACCCAGGACCACATTCCGGGGTCGCCCCGGTAAAGCGACCGTGTGCGCTCCTTGGCCGGAGCGGCTTCAGTCGTAGTACTCATCGAGTGCTGTGCCTCCAACGTCATTGGTGGACGTGTCGAGTCTGCGCAGCGTTGCGGACATACCACAACTGGGGACCCGACGTGATCCTGAACCGACTTCTCTGAACTCTAAACCCAACAGAAACGCGGGAACTAATTCGAGTCGGGGTTCGTACCGCCCCTGCAAATGAACTTAGGTTTGCCTCTCCAATACGGATCGGGCCGTCCCGGGCGATTCTCTGCATCCATTCAGCCCACGTGATTGGATGGGTAACCATGGTCGAGATCGATTGGAAACTGTTGCGCGCCAACGCGCGTGAGGTGATGGAGAGGGCCTACGCGCCCTACTCCGGGTTCGCGGTGGGGTCGGCGGCGCTCGTGGACGATGGACGAATCGTCGTCGGATGCAATGTGGAAAATGTCTCATACGGTTTGGGGCTCTGCGCCGAGTGCGTACTGGTCGGTAACTTGTTTGCGGGCGGCGGCGGGCGATTAATCGCCTTCACCTGCTGTGACGCGAGTGGCGACATACTCATGCCGTGCGGACGCTGCCGGCAGATTCTCTTCGAGCACGGCGGCCCCGGACTGCTCGTCGACCACCGGGCCGGCGTGCGCCCATTGGAACAGCTGCTGCCGGACGCTTTCGGTCCGGAGGAGAAGGGGAGAATCAGCCATGCATGACGCCTCGTCGATCATCGCCGCCAAGCGCGACGGCCGAGAATTGTCCGGTGCAGAGATCGACTGGGTGGTGGAGGCATTCACCCGGGGTGTCGTGGCCGACGAGCAGATGTCGGCTCTGGCGATGGCGATCTTCTTTCGCGGGATGACGCGCGAGGAGGTGAGCCGCTGGACCACGGCGATGATCTCGTCCGGTCACCGCCTCGACTTCACCCACCTCGGCCGCCCCACCGTGGACAAGCACTCGACGGGTGGTGTGGGCGACAAGATCACGCTCCCGCTCGCACCACTGGTCGCCGCGTGCGGCGCCGCGGTGCCGCAGCTGTCGGGACGCGGGCTGGGCCACACCGGCGGAACCCTCGACAAGCTCGAGTCGATCCCGGGCTGGCGCGCCGACCTCGACACGTCGGAGATGGCCGAGATCCTGTCCGACCCCGAGGTCGGCGCCGTCGTGTGCGCCGCGAGCTCCGACCTGGCCCCGGCGGACCGGCGGTTGTACGCACTGCGGGACGTCACCGGGACCGTCGAGTCGATTCCCCTGATCGCCAGTTCGATCATGAGCAAGAAGATCGCGGAGGGCACCGGCGCGCTGGTCCTCGACGTGAAGGTCGGTTCGGGTGCGTTCATGAAGAAGCTCGACGACGCACGCGAGCTGGCCCAGACGATGGTCGATCTTGGGAACGACGCCGGGGTGCGGACGATGGCACTGCTCACGGCGATGGACGCGCCCCTCGGCCACACCGCGGGCAATGCGCTGGAGGTGCGGGAATCGCTGGAGGTGCTCGCCGGGGGCGGCCCGTCCGACGTCGTGGAACTGACCCTCGAACTCGCGCGAGAAATGTTGAAGGCAGCCGGAATCGACGGCGTCGACCCGGCCGACAAGCTGCGGGACGGCTCCGCCATGGACCGCTGGCGGAGAATGATCGCCGCCCAGGGCGGCGACCCCTACGCCGCGCTGCCGACGGCCCGGCACACCGAGGTGCTGCTCTCCGAGTCGGACGGTGTGGTGTGCGGCCTCGACGCCATGGCAGTCGGGCTCGCCGCCTGGCGGCTCGGCGCGGGCCGCACCCGGCAGGGCGAACCGGTGCAGGCGGGGGCCGGCATCGAACTGCACGCGAAGCCGGGGGAGACGGTGTCGGTCGGCACCCCGCTCGTCACGCTGCACACCGACACGCCCGAACGGTTCGCCGCGGCGAAAGCCGCACTTTCCGAAGCCTGGACCGTCGTGGCCGACGCGCCGCCGGTGATCACACCGCTCGTCATCGAGCGGATTGAGGATCCCTCACGCTAACGTCGTCCCATGACCGCACTGGATCTGTCGGCCCTGCGCCGAGCGCCGAAGGTGTTGCTGCACGACCATCTCGACGGAGGTCTCCGGCCCGAGACGGTTCTCGAACTCGCCCGCGACTGCGGCTACGACGCGCTGCCCGCCGACACCGCGCCCGCACTCGCCACGTGGTTCCGGGAGGCAGCGGACAGCGGTTCGCTCGAGCGGTATCTCGAGACGTTCGCCCACACCGTCGCCGTCATGCAGACACGGGCCGGGCTCGAACGCGTCGCCCGGGAATGCGCCGAGGACCTCGCCGACGACGGCGTGGTCTACGCCGAGGTCCGGTTCGCCCCGGAACAGCACCTCGAAGAGGGGCTGACTCTGGACGAGGTGGTGGAACAGGTCCTGCTCGGATTCGAGGCCGGGGAGTCCGCGGCGGAGGTGCGCGGCCAGAACATCCGGATCGGCGTCCTGCTCACCGCGATGCGGCATGCGGCACGGTCCCGGGAGATCGCGGAACTGGCGATCCGGTTCCGGGACCGCGGCGTCGTCGGATTCGACATCGCAGGCGCCGAGGCCGGCAATCCGCCCAGCCGCCACCTCGACGCCTTCGAGTACATGCGGGGCAGCAATGCCCACTTCACCATTCACGCGGGTGAGGCGTTCGGCCTGCCGTCCATTCACGAGGCCATCGCGTTCTGCGGCACGGACCGCCTCGGTCACGGAGTCCGGATCACCGATGACATCACGATCGGCACCGACGGCGTCCCGGTGCTCGGCAAGCTGGCGAACTATGTGCGGGACAAGAGGATTCCCCTCGAACTGTGTCCCAGCTCCAACGTCCAGACCGGGGCCGTGGACGCGCTCGAGAACCATCCGTTCGACCTGCTCGCCCGGTTGCGGTTCCGCGTCACCGTCAACACCGACAACCGACTGATGAGCGACACCAGCATGAGCCAGGAGATGCTCCGCCTGGTCGAGACGTTCGGCTACGGCTGGACGGATCTCGAGCGCTACACCATCAATGCGATGAAGTCGGCCTTCATCCCGTTCGATCAGCGGCTGCAGCTGATCGACGAGGTGATCAAGCCGGGATTCGCCGTGCTGGTGGGCTGACCGCCTGTCAGACCTTCCGCAGGCGGGCCTCGAACTCCCGCTCGAGCTTCCGCCACGCCTCGGCCTCGGCGTCGAAGGGCGCGCTCGGCGCCATCCGCGTCGGGTCCGGGTTGAGGACGAACGAGACGTACCAGCCCAGCGGGTCGGACGACACGAGCGCGGTCTCCACCGAATCGTCGTCGGCGAAATCGGCTGCATCGGTGAACAATTCGACGGCGAGGTCCAGTTGGTCCGCGTCGACCGACTCCGGGCCTGCGGCCAGGTCGTCGGCGAGACCGGGCAGAACGTACACGTTCTCGTCGGTGACCTCGACCTCGAGCGACCCGTCGACGGCCGCCACCTGGATCTCCTCGTACGTGCTGACCTGCGCGAGGGCGTGCTCGTGGTTGTCGGCGAGGTACCGGGCCAGTGCCCGCTCGGACGTGAACACGAAGATCGCGCCGTCGCGCCCGAGGAAGATCGCCTCGTCGTCGAGGTAGCACCGGAGTGTGAAGTACGTCTCCCCGGATGTGATGATCTTGACGGGGTCGACACCGACCGCACCCCAGAACGAGTCGTCTTCTTCTTCCTCGTCGTCCACGGTGTTCAGGTCGAGCGCGACGAACTCCTCGTCTTCCTCGGCCTCCTCGGCGACGTCGTCCACGTCGACAGTGTTCTCGTCGGCGGCTACCAGTTCGGCCTCGGCCACGGCTACCGCCTCGGCGTCCACCTCGGGGGTGGCGACGATGTTGTCGACGGCGTCGAGAACATCATCCCAGCCCTTCGCGATCGCGGTGCCGATCTGCGCCCACAGTTCCTCGCCCTCGCGTCCCTCGAATGCGCTGGCGCCTGCGGGGAGCGCGCCGAGAATGGGGTTCGCGCTGAAGAATTTGGTGATCACGTCCAGTTCGCAGACTTCACCGATGTTGCGCACCATGTTGAGCGTGTCTTCGAGTTCGCTCACGACGACGGCGTCGGGGTCGCTCGCCGCCAGCTCGGGCACACCGATCAGGTCGAAGCAGAAGTTCTCGTCGGGCTCGAGCTCGGCAGCGGAGAGCCCGGACACCACACCCCACGCGGGGTGCTCGACGAGGTCGTTGTCGGTATTGGTGCGGATGAAGGCAGCGAGTTCTGCCACTGATTCGAACCCGTACAGGTCTTCCTCGTGACCAAGGAATGCTTCCCACTCGTCGTCGCCCTCACGCCACCGTGGTGCCCACAGTGTCACGAGGTCGCCGTCGGTGAGACCGAGTTCGATCGGGACGATGTCTCCAGCCATGGCGCGAAGCCTATCGACCCCGCGGCCAAAGTTATACCCGGGCTGTGTGCGGACCGTTTCCGATGCCCGTCGCCGCCGTGCCGCGGCGACCGCGACGCTGTCGGCGAGTGACCGTCACACCTTCCCGAACCCGTCCTGCAGCGCCGTCATGACCCGGGTGCGCTGTTCGGTGGCGAGCCGGGCCGCCTCCTGCGTGGTGCTCGTGATCATCGCCGCGAGAGTGCGGGCGTCGAGGCTCGAGATGGAGTCGTCCATCCACAGACCGGTCAACGTGCCGTTCCCGTCGACCTCGGCCGTCACCTGATCGGACTCGCTCGACGCCCGCGCCGTGATCGACTGCAGCCCGGCGAGGGCCTCTTCCAGGAGATTCACCTGCTCGGTGGCCCGGCCGACGATCGCATCCATGTCGTGTTCGCTCACAGTGGTCGCATCCAGCTCGTCGGGGTGGGTTCTTCCTCGTCCTCGATCGCTTGCGCGGCGGCGACGTCGGCGCGGGTGGGCAGGCCGAGCTTGTCGAGGATGTCGGCGGGCATACCGTCACGGGCGAGTTCGTCGCGGCGGCGCGCGCCGGCCTCCATCGCCGAGCGCCGGCACAGGGTCAGGATCTCGTCCGCGAGCCGCTGGCCGCCGTACCGGAGTTCGCGGGGATCGATGCGGAGTTCGAGCGGCAGACCCTGCTCGGTGGTCCGGACCGAGACGGTGCCGGAGCGATTGCTGATTGCGGCCGTGGTACCGGCCGGGGGCGGGGTGGGAGGAAACATGATTCCTGTCATTCCGTGGGTCGGTAGAAGCCGTAGAAGCCCATGCCGCTGTTGCTGGTTCGGATCGGGCCGACCTGCACGGGATCACCGGCCTCGACGAGCTGGCCGTTGCCGATCACCATCGCCACGTGGCCGTCCCAGACGGCGAGGTCGCCGGGCATCAGGTCGCCCGGGTCGACGGCGGTGCCGACGTTCTGTTCCTGCGCCAGGCGCGGAAGACCCACGCCCGCTTCGCCGTACGCCCACTGCGTCAGCCCGCTGCAGTCGAGGCCCTCGCCGGGCGACGTCCCGCCCCAGACATACGGGACGCCTTGCTGCGACAGCGCGTTGCGCACGGCGTCGGCCGCCTCCTTGTTGGGGGCGACGGCGGTGCTGCCGTCGGGCAGGACAACCTCGACGCCCTCGCCGCCGTGCGCGGGGTCCGAGGTGGACGGCCCGTGACCGGTGCCTCCCGATCTGCCGGTGAGGGAATCCGCCCGGGACCCACCCGCTGCGCGTCCGCCGGACGAGTGCGCGGCCGGGGCGGCGATGTTCGTCAGGCCGGACATCGGTGACGTCCCCGAGGAACTCGCGAACCCGGACGCGGCGCGGCTCACCGCGTCGGACCCGGCGGGTGTGACGGGGGCGGCGGAGGCGGGCGCCGTGCTCGCGGCGGTCGTGCTCGCGGGCGCGGTGGCGGCGGGCGCGGACGGAACGTCTTCGGCCGGGGTGAGGGTGACCATCTTTCCGGTCTGCTCGGCGAGTTCTGCCCGCACCTTCGCGACGACGGCGGTGGCCCGGCCGAGGTGGTCGAGTGCCGCCGCGACGATCATCGCCTGACCTGGCGGGGTGGCCAGGGCGGGTCCGGCCGCGACCGCGAGGGCGATGAACGACTGCAGGATCTCCTGCAACTGCAGCATTCCGGCCCGGACGATCTCGGACGCCTCGGCGACGACGGCGGCCATGTCGTTGCCGCGATCAGAGACCGCGACCGTCGCCCGCTGCGCCTCCTCGGTCTTCACGATCGCACCGGTGCCGCCCTTGCCCTGCCAGTCGCCGTAGATCGAGCTGATGCCGGTGCGTCCGGTGTCGTGCACCGCGTCGATGGCGACCGAGGACGCGCGCAAGGCGTCGGCGGGACCGCCTGAAGGGAGGACTCCGCTGCCGAACGCGCCGAGCAGATCGAGGATCGGGCGGGTGAGGAGATCGATGGGGATCACGGTCAGGCCTCCAGCCCGACCGCGCCGGCGGCGAGCGCGGCCGTCGTGGCCACCTCGGTGCCCTCGTACGCGGCGGCATTGGCGAGCGCGGTCGCACTGATTCCGCCGAGCACGCCGGACAGCTTCTCGATGGAAGTCAGGTGCGCGGCGTGCGCCGTGGCGAATGCGGCGACGAAATCGCCCCCGATCACCCCGAAGACCGGTCCGAGCAGCAGCGGTCCCGCGGCGGCGGCCCCGAGACCCGCGGCCTGCATCTCCACGGACATGGTCGCGGCCGTGGCCGCGAACTCGGCGATACTCGCGGTATCCGCCCTCAAGTCGTTCATCGTCATCCCCCCAGTCGGATTTGATACCGGTCACCATATTGGACGCGGAGGACACCGATCCGGTTCCACCCCCCGATTCGCCGAGAATCGCGCTCCTGCGAAATCCCGACCCGCGCCCCCTTATTCTTCGAGCATGAACACGCACGTCGTCGACCACCCGCTCGCAGCGGTCCTCCTGACCACGATGCGCGATGCGCGCAGCGACAATGCCACATTCCGTGCCGCCTTGCGAAGGCTGACCCACATGCTGGTGTACGAGGCGATGCGCGAGGCTCCGGTCGACACGTTCGACGTGGTCACCCCCATCGCGACGACCGACGGAGTGCGGCTCAGCCATCCGCCGCTGCTCGTCCCGGTCCTGCGCGCCGGGCTGGGCATGGTCGAGCAGGCCAGCAGCCTGATCCCGCAGGCGCGAGTCGGTTTCGTCGGCATGGCCCGGGACGAGCAGACGCATCTGCCGGTGCCGTATCTCGAGTCGCTCCCGGCGGACCTGTCGGGCATCCCGGTGTACGTCCTCGACCCGATGCTGGCGACCGGCGGTTCGATGGTGCACACGATCGACCTGCTCGTCGCCCGCGGTGCCACGGACGTCACCGCCGTGTGCGTCGTCGCGGCGCCCGAAGGTGTTGCCGCGCTCACGGCGTCCGGTCATCCCGTGCGACTCGTCACGGCGGCGGTCGACGAGGGGCTGAACGGGGACGCGTTCATCGTTCCCGGCCTCGGCGACGCCGGGGACCGGCAGTTCGGACCGCGCTGACGCCTCGGCTACAGGGCTTCGGCGAACTCCCGCAACAGGTTCAACCGCGCCGCGGCCGCCTCGCGTGCCGCGGGTAGCGCCGACCGATCCGGCACCGGGACGACCACCTCCAGGTAGCACTTGAGCTTGGGTTCGGTCCCGGAGGGGCGCACGACCACTCGGACCGTCGACCCGGTGAGGACCACGGCGTCGGTGCGGGACTGCCCGCGCAGTGCCGCCAGATCGGTGGCCTCGACGGGCTCGCCGGCCAGTTCGGCCGGCAGTTCCGCCCGCAGCCGCCGCATCATCTCGGCGATGTCCGCGAGGTCGGTGACGCGACGCGACACCTGGTCTCCGGCGTGCAACCCGAATTCGAGCGCGTAGTCGTCCAGCCGGTCGAGGAGTGTCGACCCCTCCGCCCGCAGGGTCGCCGCGAGGTCGGCGGCCATCACCGCCGCGGAGATGCCGTCCTTGTCGCGCACCGACTCCGGGTCGACGCAGTGACCGATCGCCTCTTCGTACGCGTACACGAGACCCTCGCCCGCCCGGACGAGCCACTTGAAGCCGGTGAGGGTCCGGGCGAAACGGGCGCCGCGGGCCGCGGCCAGCTTCCCGAGGAGTGCCGACGAGACGATCGTCGTCGCGACGAGTGAATCCGAGGGGGCGGACGCGAGGACGTGGTCGCCGAGCAGCACCCCCGTCTCGTCTCCGCGGAGCATCCGCCAGCCGTCCGGCCCGCGCACACCGACCGCGCACCGATCCGCGTCGGGGTCCAGGGCCAGCGCGAGGTCGGCGTCGACGTCCGCGGCGAGCGCGAGGACGGCATCCGAGGCGCCCGGTTCCTCCGGATTCGGGAACTCGACGGTCGGGAAGTCCGGGTCGGGGTCGAACTGCGCGGCGACGGTGTGGACGTCGGTGAACCCGGCGGATTTCAGTGCGGCGAGCGCGGTCTCGCCGCCGACGCCGTGCATGGCGGTGAGCGCGATCCGCACGGATCGCGACTCGCCCCTCGGCAGGGACGCGACCCGGTCGACGTAGCGGTCGAGGAGTTCCCCGGACGCCGGTGTCACCGGCGTCCGGGGAACGAGGTCGGCCCGCCCGATCCTGGTGATCGCCGCCTCGATCTCCCGGTCGGACGGCGAGATCAGCTGGGCGCCGCCGTCGAGGTAGACCTTGTACCCGTTGTCGGCGGCAGGATTGTGGGAGGCGGTGATCTGCACGCCTGCCGCGGCCCGGAGGCGGCGGACCGCGAACGCGACGATCGGTGTGGGCAGGGGTCGGGGGAGGAGGACGACCGAGAAACCTGCGCCCGCCAGCACTTCCGCGGCGGCGACGGCGAACTTCTCCGATCCGTGCCGCGCGTCGCGCCCGACGACGACGGTGGAGCCGCCCAGGCAGCGATCCTTCAACCACGCGCCCAGCCCGGCGGTCGTGCGGATCACGACGGCGAGGTTCATGCCGTTCGGGCCCGCCCGCACCGGGCCGCGCAGTCCTGCGGTCCCGAAACTCAGCGGCGCGGCGAAGCGATCGGCGAGTTCGCCGGCGGACAGGTTCGCGAGTTCCGCGCGGGTGCCGGGGTCGGGGTCGGCGTCGATCCAGTCCGCGATCGGATCGTTCACACGCGCTCCACCAGTTCTCGCAGGAGCCCGCCCATGCGATCGGCGGACGCCCGGCCCGCCGCGAGGACCTCCTCGTGGTTCAGGTGCTCGCCGGTGATGCCCGCCGCGAGGTTCGTCACCATCGAGATCCCGAGGACGCGGGCGCCGAGTGCTCGCGCCGCGATCGTCTCGTGGACGGTGGACATGCCGACGAGGTCGGCACCGATCGTCCGCAGCATGCGGATCTCGGCCGGGGTCTCGTAGTGCGGGCCCGGCAGACCGGCGTAGACGCCTTCGCTGAGTGATCCGTCGATGTCGCGGGCGAGGGCCCGCAGTTCGGGGTCGTACGCGTCGACGAGGTCCACGAACTCGGCGCCGACCAGTGGTGACCGGGCCGTGAGGTTGAGATGATCGCTGATCAGCACCGGCTGTCCGACGGTGAAGTCCTCGCGGATCCCGCCGGCGGCGTTCGTCAGGATGACGGTCGACGCCCCGGCGGCGATGGCCGTGCGCACCGGGTGGACGACGGACGACAGCGGATGGCCCTCGTAGGCGTGGGTGCGGCCGAGCAGGACGAGGACCCGCTTGCCGCCCACCTTCACGGAGCGGATCGTTCCGGCGTGCCCCGCGGCGGACGGCGGCGTGAACCCCGGGAGGTCGGCCATCGGGACGGTGCAGAGTGATTCGCCGAACCGGTCGGCGGCGGCATTCCACCCCGATCCGAGGACGACGGCGATCGAGTGTTCGGCGCAATTCGTGTGCGCGGCGAGCGCGGCGGCCGCGGCGTCTGGCGTTCCCATGAGGCGATAGTCTTCCACTCATGCCCTATCTCGATCGCGACGGCGACGTATTCATCCTGTACCTCGGCACCGAGGGCGAGACGGACAACGAGAACCGCTTCCATCCGGATTGGATCGACGCCACCCACGCCGCGCTCGACGAGGTCGAAGCCCACGAGGGTCCCGCAGCGCTGGTGACGACCGCGACGGGCAAGTTCTTCACGAACGGTCTGGACACCACGTGGATCTTCGCCAACACGGACAAACTCCCGGAATACCTCGACCGCGTGCACACGATCTACAGCCGCCTGCTCGCGTTCCCGATGGCCACCGTCGCCGCCGTCCAGGGCCACAGTTTCGGTGCCGGCGCGATGCTCGCCACCTCCCACGACTTCCGTGTGATGCGCGCCGACCGCGGGTTCTACTGCCTCCCCGAGGTGTCGCTGAACATGCCGTTCACGGTGGGGATGTCGGCGCTGCTGAACACGCGCCTGCCCAAGCAGACCGCCGTCGAGGCGATGACGACGGGTCGCCGTTTCGGCGGTTCCGACGCGCTCGCCGCGGGCATCGTCGACCAGATCGAGGAGGGAGACGCCGTCCTCTCCGCCGCCGTGGAACGGGCCGCCGCGCTCACCGCCACCCGCGGCGCCAACCTGGCCGGAATCAAGCGCGGAATCCATCACGACGCCCTCGCCGCGCTCGCCACGGCGACGGACAAGAGCAACTTCAGCTTCGGGTGAGAGAATGAGCACGTGAATGCGGATGTCGAGGCGGCGGTCAGGTCAATCGAGACCGATCTGATTGCGCTGTCCCATTCGATCCACAGCGAACCGGAACTCGCGTTCGAGGAGTTCCGGAGCGTCGCGAAGATCACCGAACTGCTCAAACGCAGCGGGTTCGACGTGCGCACGGGCATCGCGGACCTGCCGACGGCGTTCGACGCCACGTTCGGCAGCGGCGACCTCGTCCTGGGCATCTGCGCCGAATACGACGCGCTGCCGGAGATCGGGCACGCGTGCGGGCACAACATCATCGCGGCGTCCGCGGTCGGCGCCGGAGTCGCGCTCGCCACGGTGGCCGAACGGCTCGGGATCACGGTGCGGGTCATCGGGACACCCGCGGAGGAGAGCGGCGGCGGCAAGATCGCCATGCTCGAGAAGGGGGTCTTCGACGGGGTCGCGGCCGCCCTGATGGTGCATCCGGGTCCGATCGACATCACGGGTGCGACGTCGCTCGCACTGGCCGACATCGCGGTCACGTTCAACGGCCGCGAAGCGCACGCGTCGGCCGCGCCGGAGTTCGGTCGCAACGCCGCCGACGCCGCGACCGTCGCCCAGGTCGGCATCGGCTTACTGCGCCAACATCTCTCGCCGGGACAGCAGATCCACGGCATCGTCTCCGACGGCGGAACCGCGCCCAACATCGTTCCCGCCCGTTCCGAAATGCTGTACTACCTGCGCGCCGAGACGGCATGGGCGCTGTCCGAGCTGACGGCCCGCGCGGAAGCGTGCTTCGCGGCCGGGGCACTCGCCACCGGGTGCACCCACGAGATCCGCACGGTGTCGCCCACGTACACGGAACTGACGCCGGATCCCTGGCTGGTGGCGACGTACCGGGAGCAGATCGTCGACATGGGGCGGACCCCGCTGCCGCTCGAATGGGAGGGCGTCCGTCCGCTGGGCAGCACCGACATGGGCAACGTCACCAACGTCCTGCCCGGAATCCACCCCATCATCGGCCTCGACTCGGGAGGTGCGGTGACGCATCAGCCGCAGTTCGCGGCGGCGTGCATCACCGAATCCGCCGACCTGGCCGTGATCGACGGAGCGATTGCCCTGGCGCGCACGGCAGTTCGCGCTGCAACGGACGACACACAGCGGGTGCGGCTGTTGGAAGGAGTTGATCGCCGGTGAACGCGGCAGTCGACAAATGGATTCTCGCTCACACCGACGAACTGTCCCGGTGGCGACGGCACATCCACGCCAATCCCGAACTCGCACGACACGAGTACGCGACGACGGAATTCGTGGCCACCCGCCTGGCCGCGGCGGGACTGTCACCCGAACTGCTTCCCGGGGGAACGGGGCTCACGTGCGATCTGGGGCCGTCGGACGGTCCCCGCATCGCGTTGCGCGCCGACATGGACGCGCTCCCGCTCCAGGAACTCACCGGCGCCACGTACTCGTCGACGGTGCCGGGCGTGTCGCACGCCTGCGGGCACGACGCGCACACCACCATCCTGCTGGGAACCGGTCTGGCCCTCAGCGAGATCCCCGACCTGCCGGTGGGTGTCCGGCTGATCTTCCAGCCCGCCGAGGAGGTCATGCCCGGGGGTGCGCTGGAGGTCGTCGCGGCCGGACGGCTCGAAGGTGTGTCGAGGATCTTCGCCCTCCACTGCGATCCGCGACTGGCGGCCGGTCGGGTCGGGGTACGGCTCGGCGCGATCACGTCCGCGGCCGACACGGTCGAGGTCGTGCTCGACTCGCCGGGCGGCCACACGTCCCGTCCGCACCTGACCACCGACCTCGTGTTCGCGCTGGGCACCGTCGTGACCGGATTGCCGGGCATGCTCAGCAGGCGGATCGACCCGCGCACCGGCACCGTCATGGTGTGGGGCGCCGTGAGCGCAGGCCGGGCCCCCAACGCCATCCCGCAGACCGGAATGATGACCGGCACCGTGCGGACCGGCGATCACGAGACGTGGGAGATGCTCGAGCCGCTGGTCCGGGAGATCGTCCACGGCCTCCTCGCGCCCACCGGGGTGCGGTATCAGCTGAACTACCGCCGCGGCGTCCCGCCCGTCGTCAACGACGAGGTGTCGACGCGCATGTTCGAGGACGCGATCCGCACCGTCGGTCCGGACGCCCTCGCCGACACGCCGCAGTCGGGCGGCGGCGAGGACTTCTCCTGGTATCTCGAAGAAGTTCCCGGCGCGATGGCCCGGCTCGGCGTCTGGTCGGGCGTCGGCGAGCAACTCGACATCCACCAGCCCACGTTCGATCTGGACGAGCGGGCGCTCGGCGTCGGCGTGCGGGTGCTGTCGAGCCTGGTGCTGGCCGAGGCGCAGCGTTAGGCGCTATTCGGTGCCCGGACCGACGTTGCGGCTGTTGCGGGTGCGCAGGTCGCGCACGTAGTCGGCGGGGGCCCCGGCGATCTCTGCGGCGTCGGCCATCACCCCGAGGTAGCGGGCCGACGGCAGACCGCCCTCGTACGCGTCGAGCACGTACAACCACGCGAGTTCGGGTTCGCCGTCGGTGTCCACGCGGACGCGGATCTTGCGGTGGATGCCGAGTTCGGAGCCCTCCCATCGGTCGAGGCTGACCTCGTCCTCCTCAGGGACGTCGTAGAGCACGACGAACACCTTGGAATCGGGGTCCTCGACCACGGTGGCGAGTGCGCCCTCCCAGCCGATGTCCCCGCCACTGAACGTCAGTCGCCAGCCGTGCAGCCAGCCCGTCCCCGCCATCGGCGAATGAGGGCAGCGCTGCAACATCTGCTCGGGATGCATGTTGGACCCGTAGGCGGCATAGATCGACACGGCGGCAAGCCTAAACGGTGGCTAGTAATCTGTTGCATGCAGTGCACGACACGACGCGCTGCGATCGTAGGAAAAGCCGGCCGGAGACCCCGGTCGTCAGGTGAATTGGAGGACAGATGACCCGAATCGTGATCATTGGTGGCGGGCCTGCCGGATACGAGGCAGCGTTGGTGGCCGCACAGCACGGCGCCTCCGTCTCCTTGATCGATTCGGACGGCGTGGGCGGCGCCTGCGTTCTGTTCGACTGCGTGCCGTCCAAGACCTTCATCGCCTCCACCGGCGTGCGCACCGACATGCGCCGCGCCACCGACCTGGGGATTGCGCTCGATCCGGAGCAGGCCACGGTCGCTCTGCCGCAGATCCACGCCCGCGTGAAGAGCCTCGCGCAGGCGCAGTCCTCCGACATCCGCACCCGCCTGCAGACCGTGGGTGTCGAACTGCTCTCGGGCACCGCGGAGCTCACCGACCAGCGGCTCGGCATGGCGTCGCACCAGGTGTGCGCGACCCTCGAGAACGGCGAGAAGAAGACACTCGACGCCGACGTCGTCCTCATCGCCACCGGCGCGAGCCCCCGGGTGATCCCCGGGGCGGAGCCGGACGGCGAGCGGATCCTGACGTGGCGCGACCTCTACGACCTCGACGAGCTGCCCTCGCACCTCGTCGTCGTCGGTTCCGGTGTGACCGGCGCCGAGTTCGTGTCCGCCTACACCGAGATGGGTGTCAAGGTCACCCTGGTGTCCAGCCGCGACCGCGTCCTGCCCGGTGAGGACGCCGACGCCGCCCTCGTCCTCGAGGACGTCCTCGCCGAACGCGGCGTCACCCTCGTCAAGCACGCCAGGGCCGACGCCGTGAAGCGCACCGAGGACGGCATCGTCGTCGTCCTCGCGGACGGCCGCACCGTCGAGGGCAGCCACGCCCTGATGACGGTTGGTTCGGTCCCCAACACGCAGGGCCTCGGGCTGGAGAAGGTCGGCATCGAACTCGACAAGGGTGGCTACCTGCGGGTGGACCGGGTGTCGCGGACGCCGGTGTCGGGGATCTATGCGGCGGGCGACTGCGCCGGCTT
>NZ_WXYH01000119.1:0-6457 GCF_009872365.1 Rhodococcus sp. T7 | reverse complement strand
GAGAGCATGGGGCCGATCGAGGATCGCACCCGTGAGCACCTGGGTACGTCCGACCTCGCCGTCATTCGGATGCGCCGGCTGATGCTCGATGCCGCACGCCGCAACACGCGCGGCGAGACGCCGCTGGGTCTGGCAGGGGATTACCGCTACGACGAAATCCGTTCGGCGGAGGAACTGATCGATCCGGGTGTGCGCTGGCAGGACGTCGTCGGGGTCCCCTCGTCGGCCAAGGCCGCACAGCCGACCGACGCATGACCCGCTCGTGAGCTGAACGCACAACGCCTCGACCCCGTTGCACCGATAGGGAATCGGTGCAACGGGGTCGAGGCGTGTGGAGCGACGGTCAGGCAGTGACGATCACTGCTGAACCGTGACCGAACAGGCCCTGGTTGATCGACATGCCGACGTTGGCGTTCGGCACCTGACGCTCTCCCGCGTCGCCGCGCAACTGGATCGTCAGCTCCACGACCTGGGCGATGGCCTGTGCCGGTACGGCCTCGCCGAAGCTCGCGAGACCGCCGCTCGCGTTCACCGGCACCCGTCCGCCCAGTGAAGTGACGCCGTCGTGCAGAATCTTCTCGGCCTCGCCCTCGGCGCACAGCCCGATGTGCTCGTACCAGTCGAGTTCGAGAGCAGTCGAAAGGTCGTAGACTTCCGCAAGATTCAGGTCGTCGGGCCCGAGGCCGGCCTCGGCGTACGCCGAACTGGCGAGCGAGGTCTTGAAACCTTCGTCCGGTGCGGGCACCGCGAGTGTCGAGTCGGTGGCGAAGTTGGGCATCTCGATGACGTTGTTCGGGTAGGTCGGCGAGTTCGTGGACAGCGCCGATATACGAACGGCGCGGCCACCCCGCTCGAGCTGCTTACGACGCGCGTAGTCCTCGCTCGTGATGACCAGTGCCGCGGCGCCGTCACTCGTGGCGCACACATCCAGCAGATGCAGCGGCTCGGCGACGTACGCGCTCGCCAGCACCTCGTCCTCGGTGACCACCTTGGTGAACCGTGCGTTCGGGTTGAGTGCGCCCGCGCGGCTGTTCTTCGCCTTCACCATCGCGAAATCGCGTTCGCTCGCGCCGTACGCCGCGATCCGGCGCTGCGCGTAGAGACCGAAGTAGGTGGGGTTGGTGGCACCGAGAAGCCGGAACCGCAGCCAGTCGGGATCGGTCTGATCGCCGCCGCCGAAGGGACCGAAGAACCCCTTGGGGGCGACGTCGGCGCCGATCACCAGGGCGACGTCGCACAGACCGGCGAGGATGTGGGCCCGGGCGGCCCCGATCGCCTGAGCCCCCGACGCGCACGCGGCGAACGAGCTGCTCAGACGGGTTCCGTTCCAGCCGAGCTCCTGCGCGAAGGCCGCGCCGCTGACCAGGCCGGGATAACCGCCGCGCCAGGTGTTCGCGCCGGCGACCATCTGCACGTCGGTCCAGTCGATGCCCGCATCCTCGAGGGCCGCACGAGCAGCGACCCGGCCGTACTCGACGAACGACTTCCCGAACTTGCCCCACGGGTGCATACCCACCCCGAGAACGGCTACTCCACTCATGATGCGACCTCCACGGTCTCGGAATTGTCGAGGGTCCAGCGCCACACCAACTGGACGCCGTCTTCGTCCTCCAGCAGCTTCTCGGTGCGCAGCGACACCGTGTCGCCGACGTTCGCGGGCGGGCTGTCGGGGCTGAGCTGCCCCAGTACGACCAGGCCGTCCTCCTCGAGCTCGACAGCGAGCACGGTGTAGGGCTCGAACGGATCGCCGGAGACGTAGGGGGCCGGAGGCTTGTAGTGGTTACGTGTCCACGACCAGATCCGGCCGCGGGTGCTCAGAGGGTGAGTTTCGAGCACATCACCGCCGCACCGCGGATTGCGGCAACGGTCGATGGTCGGGGGGAAGAAGACGGAACGGCAGCGCGTGCACGCCTTGCCCAGGAGCCGGGTCTCGCTCGCGTCGAACCAGTCGGGTACGGCGGAACGGGAAGGTGTCGTCATGATTCCCTAGTTCCTTTCGGGGGTGTGGGTGGTGGCAACGAGGTTCGTGGCCTTCGGCCGGTCGGCCGGCGAATCTTCGGGTGGCAGCAGCGGGACGAACCCGGCGCGTGCGGTGAGCAGGGTGTCGCCGTACTCGTCCATCCGCTGGATCAGCCCGTCGCGGAACGTGTAGACCCAGCAGTAGTCGTTGGTGTAGATCTCACCGTCGATTCGTGTCGCGCGCATGAGCTGCCGGACGACGGCCGTCTCGCCGTCGACCACGACCGCGACGACGTCGCGCTCGATCGTGTCGACCTGAAGCACCCGGCTCGTATTCGCCCCGGTGAGGGCGGCGGCCACCCGATCGCGGCCGCGGAAGGGCCGGGGGCGGATGCCGGCGGGTGGGTGCCATTCGACGTCCTCGGCCAGCAGCGCCGCGATCGCGCCGGCGTCGTTGCGAGCGCGGGCCTCATTGAATTGCAGGACCAGAGCCCGGGTGCGTTCGGTGTCGGTCATGTCGAGATGCCTTCCGTCTTCGTGGGTATGAGGGGCTGCGGCTCACTGATCGCGCGTGCGTTCGATGAACTCTTCCGCGACCAGACGGCGTGTGCGATGCCAGTAGTCGGCGTTCGTCCACGGCGTGTTGGTGACGATGCGACCCTTGCTGTTGCGGTAGTAGGTCGTCATGCCGGTGTGGGTCCAGATCGAACCGTCCAGCGCTGCGTCGATCTCGCCGTTGTAGGCGTCGAAGACCTCCTGCCGGCATTCGATGCTCGACAGATTCCGCTTCGCCATCCGCTCGAGTGCCTGCAGCACGAAGCGGACCTGCATTTCGACGCTGAGGACGTGGCTGCCACCATGACCTGCATTCGTGTTGGGGCCGTACAGGATGAACATGTTGGGGAAGTTGGGGACGGTCATGCCCAGGTAGGCCCGCGCGTCGTCGGCGCCCCAGCTCTCCCGCAGCGTCGTTCCGTCGCGGCCGTGAATTTCCATGGGGGCGAGCATGTTGAGCGTTTGGAAACCGGTGGCAAGCACGATCACGTCCACCTCGTGCTCGGCGCCGGATGAGGTGACCACACGCTGACCGTCGATGTGGGACACGCCCTCGTCGACGAGGGCGACGTCGTCGCGGAGAAGTGCATCGAACCAGCCGTGGTCGAGCAGCGGGCGTTTGCCATAGGGCGGGTAGTCGGGCACGCACTTGTCGATCAGCTCGGGGCGGTCCGCAAGCTTCTGCTCGATGTACCGGGTCAGGAACTTGCGGTGGCGCTCGTTCTCGGAGTTGATCGACCGGTCCTGATGCGGCCATTCCGGATCGATGCGCAGCATCGGATGCAGTCGGTCACCGAACTTCCAGGCCTGCTGTAGCCGGTACCAGGCGAGGTAGCCGGGGAACTCGGCCATGAGGAACTGCTTGGCCGGCTCCACTCCGCGAGTGGTGTTGGGGTTGGGCATGATCCACTGCGCCGAGCGCTGGAAGACGGTCACCTCGCGGGCGGTGCCGGCGATGGCGGGCACCAATTGCATCGCGGAGGCGCCGGTTCCGATCACGGCGACGCGCTTGTTCGCCAGGTCGATCCCGGGATCCCAGGCGCCGGTGTGGACGACCGGCCCGGTGAAGGAGTCCAGACCGTCGAGGTTCGGGTAGGCGGGACGGTTGAGCAGACCCACAGCGGTGATGACGACCGGGTACTCCGCGGTGTGCGTGGAGTTGTCGGCGCGGCGGAGCGTGACCCGCCAGTGCTGCCGGTCCTCGATCCACTCGGCGGTTTCCAGTTCGGTGCCGAACTGCACCCGCTTGCGGATGCCGTACGACGTCGCGATGTCGAGCAGGTACCCCTCGACCTCCGACTGCTTGGCGAAGTACCGGGGCCAATCCGCTCGTTGGGCGAACGAGTACGAGTAGAGGTGGACAGGGGTGTCGACGCCGCAGCCCGGGTAGACGTTCTCGTGCCACGTGCCGCCGGCGTCCGGGTTCTTGTCGATGATCGTGTACGGCACACCGGCTTCGTCGAGACGGATGGCCGCGCACAGTCCCGAGAAGCCGGTGCCGACCACCAGGACGTGCGGTGCCCGTTGACCGGACGCGGTGTCGATGACCGGCGTTGCGCGGGAGAGGGCACCGAGTTCCTCGGCGAGCATGCCACCCTGCGCGCTCGGCACTTCTTCGTCCAGGCACCGGCTGAGGACGTGCAGTACCTGCTCGGGTGTCAGGGGGGGAGCGTCGGGCAGTTCGCCGCGGCGATGCGCCAGGACGACGTCGAACGCCAGCGTGCGCAGCTCGGCTCGAACGTCGTCGGGCATGCCGCCGTCGTCGTGGTCGCCCGGCCCGCGCATGGCGGTGGGCCGGAACTTGCCTTCGAGAAGTGACAGATCGCCCGTGAGCTGCACGACCGCCGCCAGCAGTGTCGGCAGATTGGCATCGTCGAGCGCGGCGGCGAGGGACTGCTGGAACTCGGCTTCTGCGGGGTCCGAGACGGACAGCGGCGCGGGAGTTATTTGGGTCACAAGATTCCTGACTTCTGGCGACGGGAAGGGGCTCCGCGACTCGGCGGATTTTGAAACTATGAATATCAGAATAGGTCACGTGCGCGTCGCGCCGCAACGGGAACCGGTGAATTGCTCGAGGCGGGTGAGGTCGTTTCATTGCCTGCGAGTGCATTCCGGCAAGCGTCGATCGTTGGGGTCTCGGTGTGTGCCGGGAACCGTCGGGGCAGGAGAACGCCCAGGACCGTGGTCACGAGGGCGCACATCCCGGCCACCACCCACACGACGTCGAATGCTCGTGCCGTGGGGACGGGGGCAGACCCCGAGTCGACACTGAGCGAGACGAGAATCATCGCGAGGGTGGCACTCGCCAGCGACGCGCCGATGGAACGGAGGAGGGTGTTGATGCCGTTGGCGGCCGAAGATTCGGATTCCGGTGCGGCCGCCATCACCAGCCCCGGAAGTGCGGCGAACGAGACGGCGGTGCCCCCGGCGATCACGAACGCACAGGCCGTGACGGTGACGACGGTGCCGGGCACCACGAGCCGGACGGCACACGCGACGGTGGTGACGACACTCCCGATCAGCAGCACGGCACGACCGTTCCAGCGGTCGATGAGCATGCCGGCGAACGGCGAGACCAACACCTGCGCGAACGCGGTCGTCGCGACCGCAAGGCCGGCGGAGGTGGCGGTGAGACCGAAACCGTGACCGGTCCAGGTCGGTAGTTGTAATTGCTGCGTCGTGGCGAGCGTGTTGATGAACATCGCGAACGTGATGAGCATGCCGGCCAGATTGGTCAGCAGAACCGGACGATGGACGGCGGTCCGCAGGTTCACCAGGGGATTGGGCGCCCGCCACTGCAGCGGCGCCCATACCGCGAAGACGACGACGGCTGCGGCGACACAGCCGAGTGTGCGTGGACCAGCCCAACCCCAGGACCCGCCCTTGGACAGCGTCAGCAGCACGGCGGCGAGTCCCATCGACAGCAGCAGTGCACCGACGAAGTCGAATTGGCCGGGTGACCGTGACCCGATGTCGGGAACGATGAGGAGTGCGCCGATGGTCAGCAGCGCACCGCAGACTCCCGCGACCCAGAACACGGTGAGTGGTCCCGCGATGTCCTGCAGGAAGCCGGCGAGCGGGATGCCGAGGGTGGTCCCGATGCCGAGCGTCGCGCTCAGGCCGCCGATCGCGGTGCCGATTCTCGCAGGGGGCAGCGTGTCCCTGAGGATGCTGATCGCGACGGGCACGAGCGCCGTCGCGAAGCCCTGCAGCGACCGCCCGGCGATGAGTGCCGGAAACGTGCCGAGGAGGGCGATGAACGAGCCGGCGGTCATCACCGACATGACGATGACGAGCATCCGGCGCCGGCCCACCATGTCGGCGAGCCGGGTGACCACCGGGGTGGCGACCGCGGCGACGAGCAGGGTCGAGGTGACGAGCCAGGAGGCGTCGTCCGTACTCACCCCGTAGGTCTCCGGCACCGATGGGAGCATCGGGATCGCAATCGTGTGCTGGAGCGAGACGATCGTGCCGCACAGCGCCATCAACGTGACGATCAGCCAGGTGGGAGGCATTCGGTGGGGGAAAATCACTACGGTGCCTCCGGTCTGTGATCCGTGTTCGAGACGCACCGGAGGCAACCGAGATGCTCCGGGCAGGCGTCGAGGTGACGGTCGTGTTTTCGTCTGCCTGCCGACCCGATCCACGATATTATGATATTTGAAGTATCATAAGTATCACGCAGCCTGCAAACGTCTCGCCGCCGGGAGTTCGGCGTGAGTGCGTCCATGCAGGTCAAGTGCTCGAATCGAGCAATGTGAACGAACGTTTCCATTCGCGTCCGGGCGGTGCTAATGTGCGACGTGCTGCCGGATTTTCACCCAGCCGTCGCTGTCGGAGGTAGGAAGAAAATGGGATATCCGTTACCCAAGGGCAATTCGTTGCGGGGGCCGTTTCAGCCGATGCGTTTCGAGGCGACGGTCGAGGAGTGCATTGTGACGGC
>NZ_WXYH01000118.1:0-6562 GCF_009872365.1 Rhodococcus sp. T7 | reverse complement strand
GAACAACGACTCATCGCGTCGTCTACGCTGTCAGTCGCCGCATGAAATCCGGTGTCCACTCCCGAGGGGCAACCTCATACCATCGGTCTCACCGTTCTTGGCTGGTGTTGCGACTACGATCGGCAAGTCGGCCGGGTGATATCTCTCGATCGTGCTTGTTTGCCGCCGCGGCAGCCACCCACAAGTCCGCGACTGTCCTGCACAGGTTCTCCCCCGCGACGGCGTCATCATATAGCCTGTAATGCCGTGACGCGCCCACCGGGAAGTCAGACTCGTGTACTGCCTTTCGGTGAGAACGGAAGCAAATTCTGCCTGCTGACCGTGATCGGCGGAAGATCCCTCTGTCGACGGGATAGATCAACGCGTACAAGGTTGACTGGTCGAAAGCCAGGAGTGGAGGAATCCCAGCCTTCATCCAAAGCCTGACGGGTGAAGTTCACTCTCACTTCCGAAATGGATCCATCGCTGCCCTTCTTCGGTAGCTCAATGAAATCGTCCGGACTATGTTGAGAGAGTTCTGCACTGGCCCGTTGACCGTATCCAGAATCATCGTCGGGGAGAACACGCTGATGCTGCCCGACTGTCCGGTGTACCGACGGCGCGCGACATCCCATAGGGAGGAGACCGCGCGTTGGATCAACAGAGCCACACCCAAGTCCTGATCCGGGAGAGTGCCGGTGGCGCTGACAAACCATTCTGGGCCCGACCGTGACCCGGGCCGCTCGGGTTTGTGCAGATACGTCAGCATCGATCCCGACGAAATCGGAATACGATCGCCACCACCCGGAGGTTCAACCTCGAAGCGGGTGCTCGGGGTTGACTGTGCTCGAGCCGTGCTTCGCAGCGTTGTAGATGAAGGACTCCGACAAGAATCGCTCAGCGCAAAAGAGAAGAAGGCTGGTCAGCGCCTCCACCGACGCCTCGAACTGGTCGTCGGTAAGGCGTACTGCGGCACCCCTCGGGTCGGTGCCGCCCATGAAGACTGTAGCGACGTTGTCCCGCTTCACACCGTGATGTGCGACCTTGAGGCACTTGTCCTTGAACTCACCCGGCGTCCGAGACGACGCGATACCCACCCAGGGGCAATGAGGGTAAGCGACGTGCGCGAAGTACATCCTCAGGAGTGTTTCCGCGGAGTGATGCAGGATCACAACAGCTTCGGACCTGACGTAGCGGACTCGCGCATCCTCGTCCGGCGGCTGCATCGCGCCGAATTCCGCAATGCCCACACGGCGGGCAGAGCCGAACGCAGGCGCTAGGGCCGAGTCGTCACACAGCGTCAGTGACAACGACTCGATACGCATGCGCAAGTACTCAGCGGGATCCCCGGTATAGAAGGTTGCGTTCAGCTCAGAGAACTGTTCTGAGGCCAGCCCTGCGCGTGGTTGTTGTGCAGCGCCATTCTTTCGACTGCGCCGGGACCTTCCCAAGATTCCTTACCGCCTCTGCCCACGCCTCAAAAAGCCATTAGTGGAGTCACGATATCGGAGCACGCCGGAGTCCACGTCGTCGCACGTCTCATCGATTCCTCGCGGCACATCTACCGTTCGAAGCTGCAACCGCCCGTTGCGCGAGCTAAAGGTCAGCGGCCAGGTCACGCGGTATCCCGAAGCCGCGATCGTCCCCTCACTGCAGAGCTGCAAGCAGTTTGTCCAAGCAGATTCTGCAAGCAGTACGTTTGATTCTGCGCGAGGCATCCTCACCCCAGCCGCCCCCCTTGGGAAAAGTGCATCGACTTCCACAACAGGGTTGGGCGGGGCCACGTGTGCCGCGCGAGGATGACGCTAGTCCTGCTCTTCTTCCTCCTCCGCACCATGCGAGTCCATCAAAGCGGGGGGCCAGACGTCCGGCAAAACATTCTGCGGCTTTCTTTTTCTCATCTCGTATGGAATTTGGGCACTCCAGTCAAATTCTACGTTCGCCCACACTTCCGGCCGTTCAAACGATGCGGGGCCGTTGAAAATGGCCCACCCGAAAGTTATGCGTCCGCCAATGAATCTTGCCTCATGAAACGTGGTTCCACTCACGCTATTGAACTCCGTACCACCAAACTTTGCCCTTGTGTCACCGAACGTCGATTTATCAAACGAAGTTTGATCTCCATTGAACTTCGCATACCCGAAGCGCGTCGCTTCTGCGCGAAACTCGGCGGCATTGAAATCAGTGAGTCCGCCCGAAAATTCTGCATTTTTGAACGTCGTATTCTTTCCTCGAAATTTGGCCTGGTCAAATGAGACTGCTTCTCCATCGAACGTTGATCGATCGAACGACGTCATCTCGCTCTCGAAGGTGGCTTCGACGAACCATGTTCTTTTGCTGAGCAGCTTAGCGCCGGTGAACAGCGTGTTTTTACTCTCGAACCGAGCGCTATCGAAGGCTGTATCCTCACCCTCGAACTCGCAATCCGTGAAGTTTGTGATGCCGCCCGTGAACTCGACTCGATCGAATCTGTTGTACCTGCTTCCGAACTTTGCGCCAGAGAATTTGTTATTGGGGCCGTGAAACTTCGCATCGTCAAATATTGTGAGGCCGCTGCAGAATCGAGCCTCACCGAAAGTGGCTGAAGCCGTGAAAGTCGCATGCTCAAATCGGGCAGATGCTCCAAGGAACTGTGCGCGTTCGAAGCGAGCAGGTTTGTTGAAAATTGCGTAAGAGAAGTCCGCGTTGTCGAGGTGCGCGCCAGTGAAGTCGAAGTCGAGATCGCTCCAGTTGCCCTTACCATTAGCTTTTAAGTGAGCAGCGATCGTGCGAATGATGCTCTGACGTACTTCTCGGTCGTCCTGGCGGTATTCATAGTGTTCTTCGACGACGCGGTCTGTAAGACTGATGCGGATTATTCTGTTCGTTTGATTCTGACCGCGCCCCTGTGCTTGTGCGTAGGGCGCGCGGACGTAGCTGCACAGGACGTTGATGCAAGCTTGCGCCTCGGACTTATCCCCGCGTGCCAGCCAGTCGTTGGCAAGAGCTTCCATTGCGTAGACGCCAGCAGTACGAACGGCGGAGGCCGGGTCCGCGAGTTGGCCGGCGATGGTGGTAAATCTGTCACGCAGACTGCGAGTGACTTCGAGGTCATGAGAGGTTCCGAAGTGTATCTCGGCCTGTTTTCGTGTTTTATTTCCGTTCCTATATACGAGATATCCGGATCCGAGGACAGCAAGGCTCGCGAGGAGGGTGGCCCATGGTTGAGTCAGCAATCCGGGTGTCGGAGATGCCGCTTCGAGGAAGCTCTTCAAGTCTTCGAGTGTGACGGGGATCGTCGGGGACGATGGAATCTCAGCAGGTGGCAGAGGTTCGGCCGGGATCTCCGGCGGAGCTGGAGGCTCGGTCGGCTGCAACTGGGTGAGCAGAATGGGCGGCACAGTTCATTCTCGCCTGGCGCTTCGTCTTATCCGTGGAGGCTGAGCGAGTGTCCAGCCATACTGAGTGCGACGGGCGCGACAGCAGTCGTCGTTGCCAGCTCAGCCCGATACCTGGATGGGTTTGCGAATTGATACGTAGGAGCTGTCAGGTAAGGCGAGGTCGCCGAACTCATCGGTGTCGCTGCGCCAGGTCAGCGAAAGCAATGAGTCTTCGATGATGTCCGGCTCGGGATCGGTGTCTACGACGACCCATTCGTCGATGTCCTCCATCAGCAATAGGTCGCCGAGTGCGACATCGGCGGCGCGAACATCGCGGACCGGCCCGTACTGGTCCTCGTAGGTGTCAGGTGAATCCTCCGGTATGTCGAAGACCTCGGCTCCGCCGTCCGCCGGTATCTCTGGTTCGGTTGCTGCTGACTCTTTGACCAGGGCTAGTCGAGCGCGTGAGGACTCCGCCCGAGCGGCGGAGGATTCACCGAGTTGTGGAGCAGAGAGCTGGTCTAAGAACGAGGCGGCATCGGTGGCGCCGGCGGCTGTCGGGGTGCGGTAGTCGTCGAGCTCTACCGCTGCTTCGTTGGTGGGCTCGGCGCGGCCCCCGAGTAGCCCGAGGAGCGCCGTCGGTGACGCGAGACGCCGATCGGTTTCGTGGGTCATCTTCGCTCTTCTTAGCACCGGATCGAGGTCGGGTCGGTCGGTGGCCAGTACCCATTCGGCTTCGATGTAGTCGAAGTATGTCAGCGGTGCCGGTTCTGACGTGTCGTCGGTGGCGTCGATGTCCGGAAGTTCGTCCGGTGGGACGATCAGCAATCGTGGATGGCGTGTTATCGGGGGTCGGAGGGTGTCGAGCAGATCGGACTCGAAGGTGCCGGCTCGCGTCTTGCGTGGGTCGGGTACGCGGTAGCACTGGATCTCGATGGGCTGATAGTTGTCGGTGACGGTGGTGCCGCGGCCGCGGCACTTGCGGGGCACGCTGGTACCGATCGTCGGTGATTGCCACATCATGAGTGCCCCTTGTGGTGAGAGCCGGCCCATGGAGATGCGCATGGCGAAGTTGTCACGCATGTCGCCGAGGAAGTACTGCGCGTCGGGACGCTGAGTTCCGAAGACTAGATGCACTCGCGAGGTTCGGGCCTTGCGTGCCATCGACGCGAGCATGTTGAGCACCGGCGGCTGTCGGGCGCCACCTTTCGGTTTAACCCTGGAGTACCAATCTTCGACGTTGCCGCGGAACTCGGCCCATTCGTCGAGAAAGACCAGTACTGGTTCGAAGTCCGCTTCTGTCGCCTCGCCGGTAACGATCTTCTGGTAGCGGAACTCCATGAGATCGCGGGCGCGGTGGACCAACGCCACTTGCTGCTCGATGGTTGTAGCGACGACTTGTACGTTGGGCCAGTCCTGGAATCCCAGGAATTCGACGTACTTGCCGTCGAGGACCCAGATCGGCCATCCACGTCGCGAGAAGTTGACCAACAGATTGTGTGCGGTCACGGTCTTACCGCTTCCGGGTGGGCCGATCAGCATCAGGTTCGGGTCGATCGCCGGCCGCCACACAACCTCGTTGCCGTCTTCGTCGATTCCGTACGGAATTTCCACCGAGTCGTAGCTGGCCATGAGGTCGGCACCGGGGTCGAGGTCCGGTGCCGGCAACCAGACACTGTCCGGGAATGCTGTGCGTTGCTCGAATCGAACCCAATCCGTTTCAAGGTTCCACCGTGCTCGCCAGCGACCGGGCAATGTCGCGCTCATTCCTCGTTCGACGCGGGTCCGGTAGCCATCCGATTCCAGTTTCGGACCAAGTTCGTGACGTACTTCCATTGAGGTCACTTCGCCGGTTTCGGCGGCGACGTCGATCACGGTTACGGTCGCGGTCGGGCCCAACAGTTGGGCGATGATCCTCTTCGCGCGCACAACCTGGTCGCTGTCGGAAACTTCTCGTTCCGGCTCGGCAGCGGGCGTGAAGATCAGGCGCCGGCGGGCGGGGTCGTGCTTGTCGAGTTCGAAGAAACCCCACCCTTGATCTTCGAAGACCCCGCAGATATCAGCGAGCCACGTCTCGTCATTCAGTGCCTGTGTGGAGTCGTAGTG
This sequence comes from Rhodococcus sp. T7, assembly GCF_009872365.1. Classification (NCBI taxonomy): domain Bacteria; kingdom Bacillati; phylum Actinomycetota; class Actinomycetes; order Mycobacteriales; family Nocardiaceae; genus Rhodococcus; species Rhodococcus sp. T7. The sequence goes on along the minus strand of NZ_WXYH01000118.1, from coordinate 1,118 downwards.
CACGGTGAGTTTCCTCGGAAGTCCCGGCCATCCACTGCTCCATTTCGATGTCGACAGCACTGCCCGGGTGGCCTCCGGCAGCCCCACGATCGGACACAGTCTTTCGATCACTTCGTCGACGTCGACATCGCGAAGCTGGTTACGTTTGCCGGCTAATCCGGCGTAGAGGGCAGCGATCGACAAGCTCGCCGCGGCGGGCATCGCGAGGGCGCTGTATCCGAACAGCGGAGCGGCGGCGCTGGCACCGACCGCGGTCGTTCCCAAGCAGAAACTGTCGCGGAGCCAGGTGTGCGGCCGCGGCGGCAAGGAACTGATTCGGGGAGAGCGTGCGAACCGCGCACCACTTTGCTGCGGAGGTGTTGTTGTCATCGCCAGGCCTCGCCGTCACAAGTCGGCGAGGAGATTACGAGCGTGCCGGCACTGACGCCGCGATCGCCTTCCGCTCGCCAATTCGTACTTCCTGATCCTGACTCGGCGTATCCAACTGCCGATCGGTGCCGCGGCAACCTTGCGTTCGCAGATCGCTGATCAGTTCGCATTTCCACGCTGCTCCCTCCTGCGCGAGCGAGCACACAACCTCGCCGCTGATTGATCTCTCCTACTCGGAGGAAGATCCCGGTAAGGGAGCTTGTGTGACACGCGCTGCCAAGTTTCCTGGTCCGTGCTCGCTCCAAATCTGGAAGTTGTGCGCTCATCGCCTCATATCGGAGTCCTCTGGGAGGCGTCCCATCCTCATCCCATTGACCAGACCTTGCGCCACCGCAATGCTGTTACGGCAATCGCCGTGTCCCGACTCAACGAAACCGATGCGGGAACGATCCTGTTCTACGATGCATCAGATTGGCGGCGTGACCTCGTCGCGCGTGGCTTAACCAATCGGATGCACACGGAACGGCGGCCTGTTGTCGCGATCCTCTCGATAAGGCAGCACGCGCTGTCGGAGCGCTGACCAGGGAACTCCGCATCAGATTCACTACACCGGGCATCAGATTGACCGACGCCGGCATCAGATTCGCCGAGTCGGCATCAGATTCGCCGAGTTGTAGGTTCCCGCCTAAAAGTTCGACTTTCGTGGTCTGTCCTGGGGGTTTGTGGTCGGTTCTCATCAACTGTTCGAC
>NZ_WXYH01000117.1:0-6621 GCF_009872365.1 Rhodococcus sp. T7 | reverse complement strand
CCGCATACATCCCCACCACCATGTCCACCGACCGCCGCACCGCCACACCCACCGACGACTCCGGCCCCACCCCCACCGCGATCAACCACCGCGCCAACCGATGCACCCGCGCCGCAAACTCCCCATACGACAACACCACACCCGCGAACACCACCGCCGGAGCATCCGGAGACCGCACCACCTGCGCCTCGAACAACTCCACCAACGTCGAACTCGGCACCGCGTGCGACGTCGCACTCCACGACCCGACCACCAACCCCCGCTCACCCGCCCCCAAAACCTCCACATCCCCCACCACAGAATCCGCACCCCGCGCGAACGCCCCCAGGATCCGGACCAGGCGGCCGGCGAGCGTGGTGACGGCGGCCCGGTCGAGGATTCCCGGCTGGTAGCGCAGGCTCAGCCGCAGTCGCGGTTCGACGATCGTCAGCAGCGTGACCGGGTAGTGCGTGGCGTCGCGAGCATCGAGACCGGTCACCCGCACGCCGCCGATGTCGGTGCTCTCGTCCAGTCCGGACGTGTCGATCGGGTACGACTCGAACACCGACAGCGTGTCGAACAGATTGCCCAGGCCCACCCGCGACTGGATGTCGCCGAGGCCGAGGTGATGGTGGTCGAGGAGGGCCGTCTGCTCGTCCTGCAGGCGGGCGAGCAGTCCCGCGACGGTCTCGTCCGGGTCCAGTCGCACGCGCACCGGCACCGTGTTGATGAACAGTCCCAGCATGTTCTCGACACCGGACAGTTGCGGCGGACGACCGGACACGGTGGCGCCGAAGATCACGTCGTCGCGGGAGACCAACCGGGACAACAGCACCCCCCACGCTGCCTGGATCACCGTATTCATGGTGACACCGACGCCTGCGGCTGTGGTGGCGAGTCCGTCGAGAATCCCGGCCGGCAGGTCGACGTCGAGTTCGTGGGGCACACCGTAGAGCGCCGCGGACGCGTGCGGCGCCACCAGCGTCGGCTCCTCGACACCGTCGAGTGCTCGTTCCCAGGCCTGGGCCGACCGTTCCGTGGCCCGGTTCGCGACCCATTCCAGGTACGTGCGGTACGAGGGCGGCTCCGGGAGTCCGGCCGGGTCGCCGCTCGATGCGTAACGGACGAGTAGTTCCCGCACGAGCAGCGGCATCGACCAGCCGTCGAGAATGATGTGGTGGTTCGTGATCGAGAGGACGAATCTGCCTGGTGCGGTGTGGAACAGCGTCAGCCGGAGCAGCGGCGGCCGGGCGAGATCGAAGCGAGCACTGCGGTCCTCGTCGAGAAGCCGCACGAGTTCCGTCTCGGTCCCGGCGATGGTGAGATCGACCTCCCGCCACGGCACCTCCACCGCGTCGAGAACAACCTGCGCGGGTACCCCGTCGTCGTACACGAACGCGGTCCGCAGATTCGCGTGGCGGGCCAGCAGTCCGGCGGCGGCCGCGCGCAGGCGAACCGTGTCGACCTCGCCTTCGAAGTCGATCCGCAGTTGGGCCGTGTAGACGTCCATCGACTCCGCGGCCAGCGAGGCATGGAACAGCAACCCCGACTGCAGCGGCGACAGCGACCACACGTCCTGCAGCGCCGGGAACCGCTGCTCCCAGCGGTCGATCTGCTGCTGGTTCGCCGGCACCAACGGAAGGTCGGACGGTGTCAGACCGCCCGCATCCGGTCGTGCCGTGTGCGCGGCGAGTCCCTGCAGGGCACGGCGCCACAGGTCCGCGAACGCCGCGACCTCCGAATCGGGGAGGACGCCGGTCGGGAACGCGAACGACGCCCGTAGCCGGGGGCCCTCGGGAGTGTCGGAGACGAAGGCGTTGATGTCGATCACGGAGGCGACTGGCATGTCGGGGTTCCTGGTGCCGCCGAGTGTGCTCTCCACCGGCAGCCAGTCGTCGCCTCCGCCGGTGAGGGTCACCCGGCCGAGATAGTTGAAACTGACTTGCGGAGAGCGGAATCGGCGGAGTGCCTCCGACGTCTCGTCGTCCAGGTAACGCAGCAGTCCGAAACCGATGCCGTGATCCGGGATCGCGAGCAATTGCTCCTTGACGGCCTTGACCGCTTGCCCTGCCGCGGCGCCGCCTGCCAGGGCGTCGTCGACATCGAGTCCGGTGAGATCCAACCGCGCCGGATACACGGTGGTGAACCATCCGACGGTGCGGGACAGGTCCGCGCCCGGGACGATCTGCTCCTCGCGGCCGTGGCCTTCGAGGGTGAGCAGCGCGTCCGGCACAGCGGCGCCGCGTTCCCGCCGCCAGGCGACCAGTGCCAGCGTGACCGCGGTGAGCAAACCGTCGCCCACCGTCCCGTGGAATGCACCCGGCAGCGTGGTGAGCAGGGCGTCGGTCACCGCCGTCGGCACGTCGACCGTGACGGTGCCGACGGTCGCGTCGACGTCGATCACCGGATCCAGCGGGCGCGAACCGATCAGCGGATCGGGGCCGTCGAGGATCTTCTCCCACGACGCGAGTTCGCCCGTCCGGGTCCGCACGGCCTCGGACAGGCCGTGCGACCATCGCCGCATCGACGTTCCGACTTCCGGCAGCGCGGGTGTGAGTCCGGCCTGGAGTCGGCCCGCCGCCGACGCGAGGTCCGCCACGAGAATCCGCCAGGAGACACCGTCGACCACGAGGTGGTGCACCACCACGAGCAGTCGCCCGACGTCGTCCGGGACGTCGAACCAGACCACGCGCACCATGCGGGCGGCGGCCGGGTCCAGGTGGTCGGCCGCAGCATCGAGTTCGGCGCCGGCGAGTGCGGTGAAGCCTTCTCCCTGCACCGTTTCGACCGGCACCCGGCGGACGTCCCCCGGTATCGAACCCGCAGGCAGCACGTCCATACCGTCCGCGGACACCCGCGCCCGGAGCATGTCGTGCCGGTCCAGTACCGCCTCGACGGCGCCGACGAGCACCTCGTGAGTGAGACCGGCGGGGGCGGCCAGCAGCAGCGCCTGTGAGAACCTGTCGAGCCGTCCGCCGCTGCGCTCGAACATCCAGCGCGCGACAGGTGTCAGCGGCAGGGGGCCGACGCCACCGCCCGGCAACTCGCCGAGAGCGACGGTGCCGTCGTGGTCGAATCGCGCGGCCGCGGCGAGTCCGGCGACGGTTCGGTGGTCGAATACGTCTCGGGGAGAGAGGATCACACCGGCAGCTCGTGCGCGGGCCACCAACTGGATGGACAGGATGCTGTCGCCGCCGAGGGAGAAGAACGAATCGTCCGCGCCGACCGAATCCAGTCCGAGCACGTCCTCGAACAGTCCGGCGAGAAGTTCCTCGATCTCGGTCTGCGGCGGCCGGCTTCCGGAACCGGTGAAGTCGGGTGCCGGAAGGGCTGTGCGGTCGAGCTTTCCGTGAACGGTCAAGGGAAGCGAGTCGAGTACCACGAGCGCGGCCGGAACCAGGTACGACGCCAGCCGGCCGGCGGCGAAGTCGAGGAGTGCCCGCGAATCGATCGTTGCACCGGGTTCGGGCACCACGTACCCGATCAGCCGGTCGCCGACGCCGTCGGCGTGCCACACGCTCGCCGCCGCGTGGGCCACGGAGTCGTGGGTGAGCAGCGCCGACTCCACCTCGCCGAGTTCGATCCGGAAGCCCCGGATCTTCACCTGGGAGTCGGTGCGCCCGAGGTACTCCAACTGCCCGTCGGGGAGCCAGCGCGCCCGGTCCCCGGTGCGATACATCCGGCTGCCCGGTGGACCGAACGGATCGGCGACGAAGCGTTCGGCGGTGAGCGGGTGCCGCCGGCGGTAGCCGCGTGCAAGGGCCGGACCTGCGAGGTACAACTCTCCGGCGACGCCGGCCGGTACCGGGTGCAGTCGTGAGTCGAGCACGGTCTCGGCGAACCCGCGGGTGGGTGTGCCGATGGTGACCGGTTCGCCCGGCACCAGTTGGTCGCTGATACTCGACACGACCGTCGCCTCGGTCGGCCCGTACGCGTTGAACATGCGCCTGCCCGGCGCCCACCGGGCGACCAGTTCGGGCGGACACGCCTCACCGCCGGTGACGACGCACTCGAGGGCGGTGAGTCCGGCGGGGTCGACCGACGAGAGCGCCGCCGGAGTGACGAAGCAGTGCGTGACGCGCTCGGTTTCCAGCACCCGCGCCAGTTCGGCGCCGCCGTAGACCGACGGTGGTGCGATCACCATCGTCGCTGCCGCACCGACCGCCAGCAGCAGTTCGAGGACGGACGCATCGAAACTCGGTGATGCGAAGTGCAGGGTCCGGGATTCGGGTGTCGTGCCGAACGTCTCCCGCTCCTGGGCCGAGAAGGCGGCGAGACCGCGGTGGGTGGTGACCACGCCCTTCGGGGTGCCGGTCGACCCCGACGTGTAGATGAGGTACGCCGGATTGTCGGGCCGGATGGGCGCGATCCGTTCGTCGTCGCCGATCGCCGACGACGGATGGCGCGACAGTTCGTCCTCGATGCCGGGGTCGTCCAGCACCAGCCACGGCACGACGTCGGGCAGTGCGCCTCGCTGCGCGGATCCGGTGAGCCCGCACACGGCGCCGGAGTCGGTGAGCATGTATTCGATCCGCGCCGGTGGGTGATTCGGGTCCACGGGGAGGAAGGCCGCACCCGACTTCGCGACCGCCCAGACGGCCAGCACGGATTCGACGGACCGCGGCACACACAGCGCGACCACCGACTCGGGTCCGACACCGCGCTCGATCAGCATGCGGGCCAACCGGTTCGAACTCCTGTCGAGGTCTGCGTAGCGGACGTCACTTCCGGCGAAGACCAGCGCCGTGGCCTCCGGATCGTGCGCGACCGCGTCGGCCATCAGGTCCGGCAGCGTCCGCGGCGCGACGGCCGCGCCACCCGGCACCGGGACGAGCAGGGCCCGCTCCAGGGATCCGAGGATGTCGATGTCGCCGACCCGGGCGCCGGGGTCGGCGGTGACCTCCTCGAGGATGCGCACGAGTCGTTCCGCGAAGCCGATCGCCGTGTCCTCGTCGAAGAGGTCCGTCGCGTAGCCGAGACCCGCGGCGATGCCTGCCGGGTTGCCGTGTTCGTCGAACTGCTCGGCCAGGGTCCATTGCAGATCGAAGTTGGCGGAATCGATCTCGAAGTCGATGTTCCGGACCTGCAGGTCCGGCAGTTCCAGCGTGGGGCGTTCGATGTCCTGGAACTCGAGCATCACCTGGAACAGCGGCGCGTACGCCGTGACCCGGGACGGGCTCAGGACCTCCACCACCCGTTCGAACGGGACCTCCGCGTGCGTGAAGGCACCCAGATCGGTTTCCCGGACACGACCGAGGAACTCGGCGAAGGTGTCGCCGCCGTCGACGTGGGTGCGCAGGACGAGGGTGTTGACGAACATGCCGACCACGTCGTCGAGTTCACGTTCACCGCGACCGGCGACCGGAGTCCCGACGGCAATGTCGTCCGCGCCGCTCACGCGTGCCAGCACGACCGCCAGCGCGGCATGCAACGTCATGAACACCGTGGTGGTGTGTTCCCGCGCCAGCCTCACGATGCCGGCGTGAATGTCCGGGTCGATCAGGAACTCGACGTGACCGCCGCGAAGTGACCGGACTGCGGGCCGGGGACGGTCGGTGGGCAACTCCAGCAGTTCGGGCAGGTCCGACAGCGTCGTGGTCCAGTAGGCGAGCTGCCGCGCAATGGGCGACTGTTCATCGGATTCCGATCCCAGCCACTCCCGCTGCCACAGCGCGTAGTCGGCGTACTGCACGTCCAGGGGTGCCCAGTCCGGGGCGGACCCGTTCGCCCGGGACGCATACGCGGCCATGACATCCCGGGCCAGCGGTGCCATCGAGAAGCCGTCGGCCGCGATGTGATGGACCACTACCGCGAGCACGTGTACGTTGTCGTCGAGCCGGAACAGTCGCGCGCGCAGCGGCACCTGCGTGGTGACGTCGAATCCTGCGGACAGCAATGTCAGCGATTGTTCGCGGAGTGCGGCTTCACCGGGCACAGCGACCGGTTCGAGGTCGGGCACCGCACTCGCCGCGGGCAGAATCACTTGGCGGGGGCCGTCGTCGGAGAGGGGGAAGAGGGTGCGCACGGCCTCGTGCCGTTCTATGACGTCGGCGACCGCCGCCTGGAGCGCGGGCACGTCGAGCCGGCCGTCGAGCCTCAGTGCGAAGGCGACGTTGTAGGCGGAGGAGGACGTGTCGAACTGGTTGATGAACCACATCCGCTGCTGGGCCGGCGACACGGGGACTTCCGCGGTGCCTTCCCTCGGTTTCAGCGGGGGGCGGGCCTCGAGCCCTTCCTGCGACTCGGCCAGCAGCGCCAGACCCGCGACGGTGGGGGCGTCGAACACGTCGCGTAGTCCGATCCGGTCTCCGACGACCGCATTGATCCGGGCCACCAACCGGGTGGCGATCAGCGAGTTCCCGCCGAGGTCGAAGAAGTTGTCGTGTGCGCCTACCCTGTCGAGTCCGAGCAGGTCGGCGCAGACGGCGGCCACGATCTCTTCGATCGGGGTCCGAGGGGCCACGAAACCTTCGGTCATGCTGCCGAATTCGGGGGTCGGCAACGCCTTCCGATCGAGTTTGCCGTTCACCGTCACCGGCAACTCCGGCAACACCACCACCACCGACGGCACCATGAACCCCGGCAACACCACCGCCGCCGACTCCCGCACCGCCCGCTCGTCCACCACCATCCCGGCCGCCG
>NZ_WXYH01000116.1:0-6981 GCF_009872365.1 Rhodococcus sp. T7 | reverse complement strand
CCTTCTCGTCCTCGGCGACCTTCTTCACCAGGTCGGCGACGGAGAGCCCTTCGGTGGGCCCGCCCGCGGCCCGGCGGCCGATCCGGCCGCTGTCGTGGCGGGACGGTTCGGTGCGTTCCACCGGCGCACGGCGCTCGGGGGACGCGGTCCGTTCGGGAGGGCGCTGCTCGGGAGGGCGCTGTTCGGGAGGGCGCTGTTCGGGAGGCGACTGACGGGGCGGGAGTCGCCGCGGCCGCCCCGACTGGGATTCCCGGTAGCTGGGATCCGCTAGAGGACGCTCCCAGGGGGCGCGGGATTCGGGAGTCGGTGAGTCCGCACTGTGATCATCACCCACCGATGCAACCTGACCTCTCCGCCGACTCGGACCTCCGTCGGCCCCGACGGATTCCAGCCATAGTACTTATCGAACGTCGGGGCCCCCCACAAGTAGCGAGGTGACGCGCGTTCGTGCCGCTAACCACCGGAATGCATGAGGTCGGCGCCGGCGGGCACCAGGCAGTCGTCGGGGTCGTCGAGCCACCCCTCGGGGAGTGCGACCGTGCCGGGCGATCCCTGCCGTCCGCGCGGACCCTCGGCGTCCTTGGGGAACGGGATGGTCGGATCGAGTTGGGCGAGGAGATCGTCGAGTTCGGTGAGTTTGCTCACGAGGGCCATCGCGACCCGCAGTTCGGACCCGGCGGGGAAGCCCCGCAGGTACCAGGACACGTGCTTGCGCAGTTCACGCAGGCCCTTGTCCTCGCCGTGGTGATCGGCGAGGAGTTCCGCGTGCCTGCGGATGATCGTGGCCACCTCGCCGAGGTTGGGCGGAGTGGGCTGCGGGTTTCCGTTCAGTGCCGCGCTCAGCTCCGCGAACAGCCACGGCCTGCCGAGGCACCCGCGTCCGACGACGACGCCGTCGCACCCGGTCTGCTCCATCATGCGGGCCGCGTCCTCGGCCGCGAAGATGTCGCCGTTCCCGAGGACGGGCACGTCGGTGACGTGCTCCTTGAGCCGGGCGATCTCGTTCCAGTCGGCCGTGCCGGAGTACCGCTGCGACGCGGTCCGCGCGTGCAGCGCGACGGCGGCGGCACCCTCGCCTGCGGCGATCCGGCCTGCGTCGAGATGCGTGTGATGCTCGGCGTCGATGCCGACGCGGAACTTGACGGTCACCGGGACGTCGGTGCCCTCGGTGGCCTTCACGGCCGCCGCGACGATCCGGCCGAACAGGGTGCGCTTGTACGGCAGCGCCGCACCGCCGCCCTTGCGGGTCACCTTGGGGACGGGGCAGCCGAAGTTCATGTCGATGTGGTCGGCGATGTTCTCGTCCACGATCATCTTGGCCGCGGCGTACGTGGTGTCGGGGTCGACGGTGTACAGCTGCAGCGACCGTGGCGTCTCGGTCGGGCCGAATGTCGTCATGTGCAGGGTCGCGGGCTGCCGCTCGACGAGCGCTCGCGCGGTCACCATCTCGCAGACATACAGGCCGGACGTGCTGCCCGCGCGTTCCGTCTCGAGCTCACGGCACAGTGTGCGGAAGGCGACGTTGGTGATCCCGGCCATGGGGGCCAGAACCACCGGACTGCGCAGCTCGAGCGATCCGATACGAAGGGATGACATTGACGACCTCTGGGAAAGTGCTGGAAAAAACTGTGCCCGGTACCGAATCCGGTACCGGGCACAGGATAACTGTTTACGTCAGGAAGCCTTCTGCTCGCGCTTCTTGGCCTCGCGGGCCAGCATGCGGTCGCGCTGCTCCTCGAACTTGGTGGCCTGGCTCTCGAGGTTCTCGAGGAACTTGCCGAGGCTCTCGCGGATCTCTTCGCCGCGGGCGGTGAAATCGTTCCGCTCGAAGATGTTCCACTTGCGCAGGACGGGCATCACGACCTCTTCGAGGTGCTGACGCAGGTCGTAGATGCCGTGCTTGGCCATGAGGACACCGTTGCGCCGGAAGTTCGGCATACCGGCACCCGGCATCTGGAAGTTCTGGACGATCATGTTGACGGCCTCGAGCGCCTGGTCGGGCGCGAGGTCGAGGGCCGCACCGCACATGTTGCGGTAGAAGATCATGTGCAGGTTCTCGTCGGCCGCGATGCGCTGCAGCATCTTGTCGGCGATCGGGTCCTTGCATGCCTTACCGGTGTTGCGGTGGCTCACGCGGGTGGCGAGTTCCTGGAACGTGACGTATGCGACGGAGTGGAGGAAGCCTGCGTCGACGTCGGCGGGGGACGCGAAGCCGTTCGTCATGTGCTCCATGCGGAAGCGCTCGAGCTGGACGGGGTCGACGGCGCGGGTCACGACGAGGTAATCGCGCATCACGATCCCGTGACGGTTCTCCTCGGCGGTCCAGCGACCGACCCACGTTCCCCACGCGCCGTCCTGCGAGAAGTTCTCGGCGATCTCGCGGTGGTACGACGGCAGGTTGTCCTCGGTGAGGAGGTTCGTGATCATCGCCGCCTTGGCGACCTCGTCGAGCTGCGACTGCTCGGGGTCCCAATCGCTGCCGCCCATCGCGGCGAAGTTGCGTCCTTCGTCCCACGGAACATAGTCGTGGGGATGCCATTCCTTGGCCATGGAGAGGTGGCGGTTGACGTTCTCTTCTGCAACCGGCGACAACTCCTGCAGCAGTTCGAGTTGGGTCAGGTCCCTCGCCATGTGTAATGCCTCCAGTAGCTCAAATTTGACTTTGTTCAGCCTACGGCACCGTAAGTAGGTTGGTAAACGCCGTCGGCGGCCCGGGAACCGTCGAAGTTACCGATCCGTAATGGACCTTCCGGGATGTGTCGCCGCCACGCGGCGAACCGTTACATGACAGTGTACTGATGAGGTTGCGTGTGCGGTGACCAGCGTAATCATCCCAGGGAGAGATCATCACAGCGACGCGCGGGCAGTTGTGGACGATCACAGATTTGTGGGTCTCCACAGATTCCCCGCCCCAACTCGAGCCGTGTCGGCGGTTGCGCCGGGGACGGTTCGTCCGGCTCCGAGTCTCCTGGGAATTCGATCCACCCCAGGTGTGAATATCGCCACCCCCGGACGTCCGGCATCGGTGGATCCCGTATGTCCGTTATGCCTGTTGCGGTCGGTCGGGGTGCTGCCGACAATCGTCACATGGGCAACAACATGAGCCGCCTCGAAGAGATCGCCGCCGAATTGCCCGAAGCCGTACGGGTGGACATCGAGCAGTGGGACGGGCACCCGACGTTCCGGGTGCGGGGCAAGAACTTCGTGTTCAGTGACGTGAACGCCACCCGGTTGACGGTGAAGCTCACCGTCGACGAGGCGGAAGCGGTGGTCGCGACGGAACCGGGGGCGGAGCCCGCGGGATACGGTCTCGGTAGACACGGCTGGATCGCAGTGGACGTCGCGGACGCGGACGGGCCCCGGTGGGAACAGTTGCGTGAGTGGATCAGGACGTCGTACACGCTCGTCGCGCCGAAGCGACTGGCCAAGCAGGTGCTGGACGAAGAACCGTTGCCGACGCAGGGAGACCAGTCATGACGACCGACAACAGCGCACCCACCGCCACGCCGGCGAAGTCGGGACTGCCGTCGTGGGCCAAGAAGGCCATCGGGATCGCCGTCCTTCTGGTGGTACTGGTCGTCGCGTATTTCATCCTCGCGGCGTACCTCCCGCGGGCGTGGGCGCAGAACGTGGGCGGAATGGCGGACGGCAGCTTCGGCGGCGGCATCCTGTGGGGACTGCTGTTCGGCACCCTGTGCACCCTGCTGCCCCTGCTGCTGTTCCGCGGGGCATGGCGACTGTTCCGCAAGCGCCGGTTCAAGCCCGTGCAGATCGTATTCCTGATCCTCGGAGTCCTTGTGGTGCTGCCCAATCTGCTGACGCTCAGTGTGGTGCTCGGCGGCAACAGCGCGGCGCACGCCGGTGAACGGATCATGGACGTCGACGCGCCCGGCTTCCGCGGTGCGTCGCTCGCCGGCGCGATCATCGGGGTGGTGCTGTTCCTCGGCGTCGCCGGAGTCAGCTTCACGTACCGCAAGCGCGGTGAGGATCTCGCCGAGATGCGCAGGGACACGAAAGCGAAAAACGGGCAGGTCGGCGGCGACGGGCCGTCACCCGCCGCGCCCTGAGGATTCACCATACGAGCACGGGTTTGATCACCGCACCCGCGGCCTGATCGGCGACGGCGCGGTTGATGTCCTCGAACCGGTACTCGGTGACGAGGCGGTCGAACGGAATCTCCCCTCGGCGTGCAGCGCCAGCAACTGCGGAATGAACTGCTGCACCGACGAATCGCCCTCGACGCAGCCGCGGAGTGTCTTGCCGTTCAGCATCAGGTCCTGAATGTTCACCGCCACTTCGGGTGCGCCCAGTCCGACGACCACGGCGCTGCCTCGCGCCCGCAGCGACGCCGCGCGGGTACCGGATTCACCGCGAAAAGCGTTGCGATGCACACGGATCGGGCGGCGAGACCCGCACTTCGGCATTGGTCGCAGTCACCGCAATGGCGGTAGCTGAGAATCACGTGGTCGCCGGGCGTGACCTGCATTGCTGTTCCTCGGGTTCCGCGCGGTGGGGGCTGGGACACGGCCGGGACCTCAGTCCCGTTCGAGCAGGAAGTAGTAGTGCCTGCCGCCGTCGAGGACCAGCGCGGACTTGCCGTTCATGATGCCCATGAGCGTCGAGTCGTCCACCTCCTTGAAGTGATCGAAGATGGGAGCGCCGTCGTACACCATGGTCGCGGTGACCTCGTCCCGGAACTCGACGTTCCACAGACTGGCCTCGCCGTTGCCGCCCTCGACGTCGGAATAGAGGTTGCCGTTCGCGTCGCGGCAGATCAACGGTTTCGCGTCCTCGAGGGAGTGGAACGTCTTTCCGTGCCAGCGGCTCGCGACCAGCTTGTCGTGCAGGCGGTGGCCGGTGGCGAAGTCGTCGCCCTTCCAGCTGCCGAGGATGTCCTCGGCCCGCACGGTGTCGAGTGCCGCCCACACGGCGTCGAGTTCGTCGGGGGAGACGCCGGTGTCGCGCCGTCGAAGCTCGTGGAACGTGCTGCGGGCCTGATCGATGTCCATGGTCGTACCTCGGGTCGCGTTGGAGTGGCAGATCGAAGAGTTTCCGAACCAAGTTGTTCGTCAACGCGCACGCTACGCCGAACCAAATGGTTCGGCAACGGGCGATTTAGGATGTCGCCATGCGATCAGCGGGAGAAGCCACGCGCGAGCGGATCCTCGCCGCGGCCAAGGACGAATTCGCCCGCTACGGAGTCGCCGGGGCCCGGATCAACCGAATCGCGGAGGCGGCCCGGGCGAGCAAGGACCGCCTGTACGCGTACTTCGACAGCAAGGAAGCGCTGTTCGACGCCGTCATCCAGCAATGGATCGTGGAGACGACGGAACAGACGGCACTGCGGGGCGACGATCTGCCGGGGTACGCGGGCCGCCTGTTCGACGACTACGTGGCGCACCCCGAGAACGCCCGGCTACAGGAGTGGGCCTACCTCGAGATGCGGGAACAGATCGCGGACAGCGACGCGCGGATCGTCACCCTGCGGCCCAAAGCCGCCGAGATTCGCCGAGGGCAGCAGGAGGGATTCGTCGATCCGTCGTGGAACGCAGGCGAACTACTGCTCGTGATCACCGACATCGCCCGATCGCTGGCCACCGCACCCGTCGGCAGGAAGTCGGGGGAGCGCACGGTGGCGCAGCGACGCCAGACCGCTGTCGAGGCGGTTCGGCGGTTGATCCGGGTGCCCTCGGTGGAGGACGCGCCGGGCCGCGAGTGAGTGCCGCTCAGCTGCGGAGTAGCACGTTGAGCCGAGCGGCCTGCCGTGTGAGGTGGTCGCGTTCGGGGAGATTGGGCGCCTTGTCGGCCGCTTCCGCGTAGAGCCGTGCCGCCGTTGCCAGGTCGCGGTCCCGCTCGTGGAGATACGCCGCCACCGCGGTGTGACGGGGCAGCGCGTCGTCCAGCGCCGCGAGTGCGGCCAGTCCGGCGCGCGGGCCGTCGGCCTCACCGACCGCGACGGCCCGGTTGAGGCGGGCCACCGGGCTGTCGGTGAGATCCACCAGTTCGTCGTACCACTCGACGATCTGCACCCAGTCGGTCTCCTCGGCCGTCCGGGCGTCGGCGTGGAGCGCGGCGACGGCGGCCTGGGCCTGGAACTCGCCCAGGCGGTCGCGGGCGAGCGCTGCCTGGAGTATGTCGACGCCGTCGGCGATCAGGCGGGTGTCCCACAGGCCGCGGTCCTGCTCGGCAAGGGGTACGAGGCTGCCGTCGGGCCCGGTCCGGGCCGGGCGGCGCGCGTGGTGGAGCAGCATGAGCGCGAGCAGTCCCGCGACCTCCGGATGGTCGATCGCGGCCGCGAGTTGGCGAGTGAGCCGGATCGCCTCGGCGGCGAGGTCGACCTCGCCGGAATACCCCTCGTTGAACACGAGGTAGAGCACCCGCAGCACCGTCGCGACGTCGCCGGGCTGGTTGAACCGGACGGTCGAGACGGTCCGCTTGGCCCGGCTGATGCGCTGGGCCATCGTCGCCTCCGGCACGAGGTAGGCCTGCGCGATCTGACGCGTCGTCAGGCCGCCGACCGCGCGCAGCGTCAGTGCGACGGACGATGCCGGTGTCAGGGACGGGTGCGCGCACAGGAAGTACAGCTGGAGCGTGTCGTCGATGGCCTCGACCGGTCCCGGCGTGGGCTCACCCTCGATGCGCTCCTCGCGTTGCCGGCGGGAGGTGTGGGCGCGGGCGGTGTCGAGGAACTTCCGCCAGGCCACGGTGACCAGCCAGCCCTTGGGGTCCCGCGGCGGGTCGTCCGGCCACACGCGCACGGCCTCGACCAGGGCGTCCTGCACGGCATCCTCGGCCGCCGCGAAGTCGGCTCCGCGGCGGACGAGGATCCCGATCACCGTGGGGGTGAGGGTGCGCAGTACCGCCTCATCCACCGTGGCATTCCATGGTGGTCGAGGGTGCGGTGAGGAACGGGCGCAGCTCGAGCCATTCGTGGATCGGTTTCCCGCCGGCGCCCGGCGCCGCGGACAGCTCGCCGGCGAG
>NZ_WXYH01000115.1:0-7148 GCF_009872365.1 Rhodococcus sp. T7 | reverse complement strand
ACGCAGGTGGTGTCGCGGTTGGGTGCGGCGTTGGATGCGCAGGTGCCGGTGCGCACCATCTTCGAGGCGTCGACGGTGCATGGGTTGGCGGCGCGGGTGGAGTCGCATGCGGGTGCTGGTGGTCGGGTGCCGTTGGTGGCGCGGGAGCGTTCGGGGCGGGTGCCGTTGTCGTTGGCGCAGTCTCGGATGTGGTTTTTGAACCGGTTCGAGCCGGAGTCGGCTGCATATAACATTCCGGTCGCGATCCGTCTTGTTGGTGTGCTCGATGTTGCGGCGTTGCGGGCGGCTGTTGGCGACGTCGTCGGCCGGCATGAGGCGTTGCGGACGGTGTATCCGGAGACTGTTGATGGTCCGGTGCAGGAGATAGTTTCTGCGGCGGAGGTTGTTCCGGATTTGACGCCGGTCGTGGTGGCTGAGGATCAGGTGCTGGGTCGGGTGGTGGACCTGGTGTCGGCTGGGTTCGATGTGACGGCGGGGGTGCCGGTGCGGGCCGCGTTGTTCCGGGTCGCCGAGGACGAGTTCGTGTTGGCGTTGGTGGTGCATCACATCAGTGCGGATGGTTTTTCGATGGGTCCGTTGACGCGGGATGTGATGGTGGCGTATGCGGCTCGGGTGCGGGGGGAGGTGCCGGGGTGGGCGCCGCTCGAGGTGCAGTATGCGGATTTTGCGTTGTGGCAGCGTGAGGTGTTGGGGTCGGAGGATGATCCGG
The DNA here is from genome assembly GCF_009872365.1 of Rhodococcus sp. T7. Classification (NCBI taxonomy): domain Bacteria; kingdom Bacillati; phylum Actinomycetota; class Actinomycetes; order Mycobacteriales; family Nocardiaceae; genus Rhodococcus; species Rhodococcus sp. T7. The sequence continues at coordinate 6,439 of NZ_WXYH01000115.1, read as the reverse complement.
CGTCGTTGATCTCGCAGCAGATCCGGTACTGGAAGTCGGCGTTGGCGGGGTTGCCGGATCAGTTGGATTTGCCGATGGATCGTCCGCGACCAGTCAATCAGTCGTTGCGGGGCGGACGCGCAGGATTCGAGGTCGATGCACGCTTACATCAGGGCTTGTTGGATGTTGCGCGTGCGCATAATTCGACCTTGTTCATGGTGGTGCACACCGGGTTGGCGGTGTTGTTGTCTCGGTTGTCGGGTACGGATGACATTGCGATCGGCACTCCGATTGCGGGTCGTGGTGAGCAGGTACTCGATGATCTGATCGGGATGTTCGTGAACACGGTGGTGTTCCGGACTCAGGTTGACTCCGGATGTGGGTTCGATGACCTTCTGGCTCGCGCGCGGGAGACTGATTTGTCTGCGTTCGCGCATGCAGATGTGCCGTTCGAGCGGTTGGTGGAGGCGCTCAATCCGGTCCGATCGACAGCGCGGCATCCGTTGTTCCAGGTGGGTTTGTCGTTCCAGAATTTGGCGTCGACGCAATTCGAGTTGCCGGGACTGAGGGTGTGGGCGGTCGATGCGGACACGCAGATCTCGCAGTTTGACCTGCATTTGATCGTGGCCGACCGGTATGACGACGAGGGTAGAGCTGCGGGCCTCGGCGGCTTCTTCACGTACGCCACCGATTTGTTCGACGAATCCACGGTGGTGGGCTTCGTCGAGCGGTTCGTGCGGATCCTCGAGGCGGTGGTCAATGATCCGTCGGTCGTGGTGGGGGATATCGATATTCTCGACGCGCCCGAACGCGTATTAGTGCTCGAGGGGGCGAACGCGACGAGGCATGAGGTTGCGGGTGCGGGCACGTTGGTGGATTTGTTCGATGCGCAGGTGTCGGCGTCGCCGGACTCGGTGGCGGTGGTGTTCGAGGATGAACGTATGACGTATGCGGAGTTGGATGCGCGGGTCAATAGTTTGGCGCGTCATCTGATTTCGATAGGTGTTGGTCCGGAGTCGCTGGTGGGGTTGGCGATTCGCCGGTCGACCGAGTTGCTGGTTGGTATGTACGCGGTCGCTAAGGCGGGTGGGGCGTATGTGCCGCTCGATCCGGATCAGCCGGTCGAGCGAATCGAACATGTTCTCGACACGGCGCTTCCGGTGTGCGTGTTGTCGACATCGCGGGATAGTTTCGCGCTCTCAGGGCAGGGGTCTGTCTCGGTTCCGGTGGTGCACATCGACGTACTGGATGCGTCCGGTCTGTCCGCGGCTCCGGTTCGTTCAGAGGAGCGAGTTTCGCCTTTGTGCGCGCAGAACACGGCGTATGTGATCTTTACGTCGGGGTCGACGGGTCGTCCGAAGGGGGTGGCAGTCAGTCACGGTGCGATCGTGAATCAGCTTGAGTGGAAACGAGCGCGATACGAGCTGGGGGAGGCGGATGCGGTGTTGCTGAAGACGGCGGCCACCTTCGATCTGTCGGTATGGGAGTTCTGGTCGGCGCTGGTCTCGGGTGCGCGGGTAGTCATCGCGGCCCCGGAGGGGCATCGTGATCCGGGGTATCTCAATGAATTGATGCGTGCGCACGCTGTGACGGTCTTGCACGTTGTGCCGTCGATGCTCGACGCGTTGCTGACCGACGCTTGGATAGTAGGGCTGCCGGAGTCGTTGCGTACAGTCCTCGCGATCGGTGAGGCGTTGCCGGCGGCTACAGCCGCGCGGTTGCGCCGCTCGGGTCGGGTGCAGTTGGTCAACCTGTACGGTCCGACGGAGGCTGCGGTGTCGGTGACCGCGCACGACGTGCTCGACGCGGATACGGTAACAGTTCCGATCGGTGTGCCGGAGTGGAACACGCAGGCCTACGTGCTGGATTCGCGGTTGCACCCGGTGCCGGTGGGTATTGCGGGTGAGTTGTATCTGGCGGGTGCACAATTGGCGCGCGGATACGTCGGGCGTGCGGATCTAACGGCGGAGAGGTTCGTGGCGAATCCTTTCGGCGACTCCGGTGAGCGGTTGTATCGGACGGGGGACCTGGTCTCCTGGCGTGTGGACGGAGAGCTCGAGTACGTCGGGCGCACGGATTTCCAAGTGAAGGTGCGTGGTTTCCGAATCGAGTTGGGTGAGATCGAGGCGGTATTGGCCAGCCATACGTCGGTCTCGCAGGTAGTGGTGATCGTGCGGAGCGACTCTCGTGCCGGAGACCAGTTGGTGGCGTATGCCGTGCCGTCAACGGGTAGGGTTGTCGACGTCGCCGAGCTGAAGTCGCTGGCGGGTCAGTCGTTGCCCTCGTACATGGTGCCGGCGGCATTCGTCGCCCTGGACGCACTGCCTTTGACCGCGAACGGGAAGTTGGATCGGAAGGCGTTGCCGGCGCCCGAATTCGTCGCGCGGGTGTTTCGGGCACCGTCGACGCCGGTCGAGAAGACCGTCGCTGCGACCTTCGCCGAGGTACTCGGGGTCGAGCGCATCGGTTTGGATGATGATTTCTTCGAGTTGGGTGGCAACTCGTTGATCGCGACGCAGGTGGCGACGCGGTTGGGTGCGGCGTTGGGTATTGCGGTGCCGGTTCGGTTGCTGTTCACATATCCCAGCGTGGGTGGCCTTGCGGACAGGATCACTGACTCGGAGGCGGAGGCCGGCGATACTGACCGCGATGCTGCACTGCAAGTCTTGCTACCGCTGTCTGGGGGTTCTGGCAGTCGGCCGTTGTTCTGTATGCACCCGATGCTTGGGCTTTCTTGGTGCTATAGCGGACTGAGTCAGTACCTGGACCCGGAACAATCAGTTTTTGGATTGCAGTTGCCAGCCATTACGGAGGACAGTCCGCTGGCAGAATCCATCCAGGAAATGGCTGCCCGCTACTCTGCCGAGATCCGGCGCGTGCAGCCGCACGGACCCTATCGAATCTTGGGTTGGTCACTTGGTGGAGTGGTGGCACATGCGGTCGCCGTTCATCTGCAATCGCAGGGGGAGGAGGTCGAGTCGCTTGTTCTCATCGATGCGATCCTGAACATGGTGGATCGCGAGTTGTGGGAGACAGAGTTTCGGGATGTCCTGCGCACGCTCGGACTGAACATCAACGAAGGTGAAGACCTCGACTTGTCGGTGGAACGTGCACAACAACTGCTGGACGCGGTAAATGGTGGCGAGGCCTCCTTGACGGTCGAACGAGTCCAGACAATCTTTACTGCCACCATGAGGACCCCGGAACTCATCCGGAATCATCGCCCTTCAACGTTTCGTGGGGACCTGCTGTTCTTCAGCGGAGTGAGCGAGGGGCCCTCTGGTGCCAAGCCAAGTGAGGATTGGCGGCCCCACATCACGGGTACGGTCCAGGGTCAGGCGGTACCGTTTGTGCATGGTGAGATGATGGCGCCGGAGTCGTTGGCGGTCATCGGGCCAATCCTCAACGAGTACCTAACCCACGGCATGTCCGACACCTGGCGTAGTAACGAATCTACTGGTGAAACCGACATCTGATCTGGTGGGTTTGGCAGAGGTATCAGCTAATAGTTCACTCAAGTAACAAGGCTCCCATTCGAGAATGAAGGTGGAAGAATCTATGCGTCGACTTCGGCAAAGTGCAGCGACGATGAGTGGGAAGATCGCGGCTCTTGCCGTGACTGTGATGGCTCTGCAGTCGATTCATGGTGGGTACACGGCCTCGGCGGATCCCGTCCTCGATTCTGACGAGCCAATCGCTCGAGCTGCCGCGGCGGATGGCTCGACGCTGACACGCATCGAGAGCATGACCCTGGGTGGAGTTCAAGTGGCTGCGCTGTACGTGCATTCAACGGCGATGGATCGTGAAATTCCAGTCATCGTCTCTCGGCCAAAGGACACCAGTGTGCCCCGCTCCACGCTGTACCTGCTTAACGGAGCAGGCGGGGGCGAGGACTCGGCAGCATGGTGGTCGAAAACCGACGCGATGAAGTTTTTTTCCGACAAGAACGTGAACGTGGTGATTCCGGTAGGCGGCAAGTGGAGTTACTACACGGACTGGAAGCAGGACGACCCGGTTCTGGGTGCAAACAAGTGGGAAACCTTCCTTACAAAGGAGTTGCCGCCAGTTGTCGATGCCGCATTGGGCACGAACGGGGTTAACTCGCTCGCCGGAATTTCTTCGTCTGGCACCTCGGTGCTGCAACTCGCAATCAACTCTAAAGGTCTCTATCGCGGAGTTGCCGCTTATAGTGGGTGCGCTCAGACCAGCGATCCGATCGGCCAGCAGTTCGTCAAGCTGACTGTTGAGACCTGGGGTAAGGGCAATACCGAGAACATGTGGGGGCCCGCGAACGACCCAGCCTGGGCGGCGAATGACCCCTATGTCCACGCTGAGGGGTTGCGAGGACTCGACCTCTATATTTCGACCGGAAGCGGCCTCCCAGGGCCTCATGACACTCTTGATAATTCGGATATCAACGGACAACCCGACGTTCTGGCCAACCAGATAGTCACCGGCGGGATAATCGAGTCGGCAACCAACTATTGCACGCATAATCTGGCTAACAGGTTGAATGACCTGGCGATTCCGGCGACGTACAATTTTCGTGAGACGGGAAGCCACTCATGGGGTTACTGGGAGGACGATCTGAAGGACTCATGGCCAGTTCTCGCTAATTCGCTTGGTGGTTGAGCCTCGATGCACCGATTCGCATGAGTTCCTGAGGGTGTCATAAAGGCGAAATGCCCTGTCGTAGTGGAAGAATAAGACTTCTCTAGGGTCAGATTCAGCCACACCGAAGGGCATTTCGTAGATGCAACTATCTCACACCCGACCCGTCGCTGCGGCGACGTTCGACGATCCGAATCTCGTGGCGACCGCGGGAGTGGTCCCGGTGATGGCGTTGGCGCAGGCCAGTGGCCTGCTCACCCTCGCCGGCCAGCACCTGAGCGTGCCGACCGACAAGGGCGCCAACTCGGGCCGCAAGATCGGGTCCCTGGTCGGTGGGATGGTCGCCGGCGCCGACAGCATCGCTGACCTGGCGATCCTGCGGCACGGCGCGATGGGGACGGTCTTCGACCGCCCGTATGCGCCGTCGACGCTGGGATCGTTCCTTCGCCAGTTCAGCTTCGGGCACGTCCGGCAACTCGACGCCGTCGCGTCGCGGTTCCTGGGCAACCTCGCCGCGAAGACCCCGCTGGTGTCGGGGATCGACACTGGGCGGGTGCTGGTCGATATTGACGATTCGATCATCGAGGTCCACGGCCACGGCAAACAGGGCTCCGGCTACGGCTACTCCGGGGTGCGCGGACTGAACGCCCTCATCGCCACCGTCACCACCGAGACCGCTGCGCCGGTGATCCTCGGACAGCGCCTGCGCCGAGGAGCCTGCGGCTCCGCACGCGGGGCCGCCCGGATGGTCGCCGACGCCCTGGCCACCGTCGACCGGCTGCGCACCCAGGCTGCAGGGACCAGAGGCAACGGCGCGCCGAAGGTTCTGGTTCGCGGCGATTCCGCCTTCTACGGCCATCCCACCGTTGGGGCGGCGATCCGCGCCGGAGCCGACGTCTCGGTCACCGTCCGCCTGACCTCCACCATCAAACGGGCGATCGCCTCCATCGACCCCGACGAGTCCGCGTGGACGCCGATCGAATACACCGACGCCCTCTACTACGAGGACACCGACACCTGGATCTCGCGGGCCGAGGTCGCGGAGATCGAGTTCACCGCGTTCGCCTCCCAGAAGAAGGCCCACCAGATCCCCGGGCGGTTGGTCGTGCGGCGCATCCCCGACCTGCGACCGCCCAAGGACCAGGGGCAGGGCACGTTGTTCGATATCTGGCGGTTCCATGCTTTCTTCACCACCACCGACCCCGACGATCTCGATACCGTCGCGGCCGACAAGACCCACCGTCAGCACGCGGTCATCGAGCAGGTGCATGCGGACCTGAAGAACTCCGCCCTCGCGCATCTCCCGTCGAACTCGTTTCCGGCGAACGCGGCCTGGCTGGTCTGCGCGGTGATGGCGTTCAACCTCACCCGTGCCGCCGGCACCCTCACCGGCGATCCGAAGCTGACGAGGGCGACCACCGGCACCCTCCGGCGCACCCTCGTCTCGGTCCCCGCCCGCATCGCCTCCTCCGCGAGACGGTTGACGCTGCACCTTCCGCAGAACTGGCCGTGGGAAACAGCGTGGCACAACTTGTTCGACAACACCTTCGGTCGCAATCGCCCGATCGTCGCCTAACGCCCAGGGCACCTGCCCGCCCTCGACTCGAAAGCCCCAGTGGAACAACCCGACACGAGAGGTCGGACGATCAACCACGCCCACACACCGTCCCATGCCGCCCAACGAAACTCGCAGTGATCAGGTCAGCGAATCGGTGAATTCAGGTTGAGCGAGCTCTCATTCGAAGACCGGCTCCCTCGTAGCCCGAAGTGGTCAAGTCCCTGGAGGTGGTGACACCAGCCTTGACTGCCTGACTCACCGACGAGGCATCACGCGACGACGTTGTACACC
>NZ_WXYH01000114.1:0-7175 GCF_009872365.1 Rhodococcus sp. T7 | reverse complement strand
TCCTCGCTGACGCTGCGGGCGCTGCGTCCCGCCCCCGCGGCCCGGATCGACGCCGTCCACCCACAGGCCCCGAAACCGAAACACCCAGATGCCAGCACTTGACTACCCGCCCCTTTTCAGGGATGACAAGTACTCACGGCAGCGAAAGGAACAGTCATGAGAGACGCCGTCATCGTCGAGGCCGTCCGCACGCCGATCGGCAAGGGCAAGCCCTCCGGCGCCCTGCACGGGGTGCATCCCGTCGACCTCCTCGCCCACAGCCTGTCGACCCTCGTCGAGCGCACGGGTATCGATCCCGCACTGATCGACGACGTCATCGGCGGCACCGTCACCCAGGTCGGCGACCAGAGCCAGAACATCACCCGCAGTGCACTACTCGCCGCCGGGTTCCCCGAGTCCGTTCCCGGCACGACCGTCGACCGGCAGTGCGGCAGCAGCCAGCAGGCCGCCCACTTCGCCGCGCAGGGCGTGCTGTCCGGCGCCTACGACATCGTCGTCGCCGCCGGTGTCGAATCGATGAGCCGAGTCCCCATGGGGTCCAGCAGCATCGGACGCGAGACGATGGGCGTCGGCTTCGAGCGCCGCTACCCCGACGGCCTCGTTCCGCAGGGCATCAGCGCCGAACTCATCGCCGACCGGTGGGGACTCTCACGTACCCAACTGGACGACTTCGCGCTGCGCAGCCACCACAAGGCCGCGGCGGCAACGAGTGCCGGGAACTTCACGAAGGAACTCGCCGCCCTCCCGGAGCTGGGCGTCGACGAGGCCATCCGGCCGGATACAACGGCGGCCGCGCTCGCCGGCCTGCGACCCGCCTTCCGCAGCGAAATCTACGGGGAGCGGTTCCCGCAGGTCGACTGGTCGATCACCGCGGGCAACAGCAGTCCCCAGTCGGACGGCAGTGCGGCGCTCATGATCACCACGAGCGAGATCGCGGGACGCCTCGGACTGCGGCCCCTGGCTCGGCTCCACAGCTTCGCCGTCGTCGGCGACGACCCGCTGATGATGCTCACCGCCGTCATTCCCGCGACGCGTAAGGTGCTGCAGCGCAGCGGACTCGACATCTCCGACATCGACCTGTTCGAGGTCAACGAGGCCTTCGCGCCGGTGGTTCTGGCCTGGGCGGCGGAGACCGGAGCCGACCTGGCCCGGGTCAACGTGCACGGCGGTGCGATCGCGCTCGGACATCCACTGGGGGCCAGTGGCGCCCGGCTCATGACCACACTGGTGAATGCCATGGAGCAGCGCGGGGCCCGGTTCGGACTGCAGACCATGTGCGAGGCGGGCGGACTCGCCAACGCCACCGTCCTCGAACGCCTCGGGTGACCCTCAGCCGTTCCGGCGGGTGATCGCCTCTCCCACCGCACGCAGCGAGTCCCGCAGCGACTGCGGCTGGAGCGCTTCGACGCCCCCGCCGAGAGCGGTCAGCTGGTCGAGGGCCACGTCCTCGGCTTCGAGCAACAGGTCGACGGTGACCCAGCCGTCGTCGTCGGGCGGGCCGGGTTCGACGCGAGCGGCTTCCACCCCGACCACCCGGGGCAGCCGGCGCCACGCCGCGGGCGAGAGCCGCACCCGGCACCGGAATCGCAGGAGGGCACGGTCGAATTCGGCCACCGACGCCGTCCACCACGCACCGAGATCGAAATCGCCGGGCCGCACCGCCGGCTGATTCAGCACGGTCGCATCACTGATCCGCGACACCCGGTACGACAGCGTCCGTCCGCGATGCTGCGCAACGAGATACCAGACGCCGGCCTTTGCCACCAATCCCAGGGGGTCGAGTGTTCTTGCCGCCGAACGGTTCCCCTTGCGGTAACGAATACCCAGACGCCGCCCCTCGAGCACCGCGGACGCGACCACCGGGAGGTCGCCGTTGTCTTGTGGCCCGTCGAACCAGCCGGGCGCGTCGACGTACAGCCGGTCCCGCCACAGCTGCGCCCCGGCCCGCAGCGGAACCGGCAACGCCCCCAGCAACTTCGACTGCGCCGCCGCGGTGACGTCGCGAAGACCGAGATCCTCGGCGATCGACGGGACCCCGAGCAACATCAACGCGGACGTCTCCGCCCCCGTCATGCCGCCGAGTTTCGACTGCCAGCCGTCGAGCAACCGGATCCCGCCCCCGGGTCCGCTCTCCGTCCACAACGGGACCCCCGCCGCCGACAACGCCGTGACGTCGCGATACACGGTGCGAACCGAGACGCCCAGCTCGTCCGCGAGTTGCTGTGCGGTGGCCCCGCGACTGCCCTCCAGACGGAGCATCACCTCGACGAGCCGACTCGAACGCATCCTCCGAGTCTAGACAGAATCCCTGACAGTAGATGTCAGGGATATGCGCGCACACTGGCCGGCATGACCAACTGGGCACAGTTCGAGACAGAAGCACCCGACCTCGCCAAGGCCGTCGCCGCGCGCTTCGAGGCGCACAAGCACCACGTGCTGGCGACGCTCCGCAAGGACGGTTCCCCGCGGGTGAGCGGCACCGAGGTCGAGTTCCACGACGGCGCGTTGCTGCTCGGATCGATGGTCGGCGCACGCAAAGTGCAGGACCTGCAACGCGATCCGCGATACTCCCTCCACAGCAACCCCGGTCACCACACGATGGAGGGCGGCGACGCCAAGATCAGCGGCCGCGCCCGGGAGATCCTCGGGGAACGAAAGCAGAAGATCGTCGACCGCTACCCCGACGAGATCCCCGAGGCGGACGTCTTCGAACTCGACCTCGACGAGGTGGTGCACACCACCGTCGACGGCGAGCACCTGTACGTCGATCTGTGGCGCCCGGGCGCGGGCGTCACCCGGTTCACCAAGTGACGGTCACTGCGTGACGGCGAATCCGAAGCCGAGCGCACAGGGCTGCGACGCCGTACCTGCACCATCGGCGTCGTAGCTGCCGCCGGGGATCAGATGGGCGGTCAAGCCGGGCAGATCCCGTTCCACACCCTCACCGTTCGCCAACGGGCCGGACGTGCCGATCGTCGGCGCCTGGCCACCGATGTTGAGGTACGTCACCTGAGCGTCGGTCGTAGCCTTCTCGGGTCCCTCGAACTCCCACTCGACCTGGTTGCCTTCCTTCTCGACACCCAAAGTCGCGGCCGGCGTACAGTTCGCCAGCGGATCGGGCATGAACGGCGCGGCAGAGGCGGCGGCGGGCGCTGCGAAGAGGGCGGCCGCACCGAGTGCGGCAACGGCGGCGGGTCGTGCGAACGCTGCGAGAGTGGACATGGTGTTCCCTTCCGTGAGTCGTCCGACAACGATTTCCCGCCGCGATTCCGGACGAAACAGACAGGGTCTACCAGGTGACGTTCTCGGCGCAGTGGCGCCCGTTGGCGGTGGACTCGACCTGCACGGTCGCGTGCGAGAGGTGGTGACTCTCCAGGACGGTCCGCGCCGCTTCGAGGACCGTGGACGAGTCGGCCTCGGTGGTGAGGTGGACGGTGGCCACATCCATTCCCGTGGTGAGCGTCCACACGTGCAGGTCGTGCACGCCGGTGACCCCGGGCAGCGCCTCGAGGTCGGCCTGCACCGATTCGACGTCGACGTCCTCGGGCGAGGCCTGGGTGAGGATGCGCAGCGACGCGGCGGCCAGTTTCATCGCCCGCGGCACCACCCACAGCGAGATGAGGACACCGACGATGATGTCGGCGTAGGTCCAGTCGAACACCAGCACGACGGCGCCGGCGATGAGCACGCCGACACTGCCGACGGCGTCCGCGAGCACTTCGAGGTAGGCGCCGCGGACGGCCAGGCTGTCCTTGGAATCGGCGCGGAGCATCAGCATCACCACGAGGTTCGCGGCGAGACCGACGGATGCGGTGAGGATCAGCGCCATGCCGGGAAGTTCGGGGACGTCGCCGATCCGGGAGATGGCCTCGTAGAACACCCAGATCGCGACGGCGAGCAGCATCGCGGCGTTGGCCATGGCCGTGAGCACTTCGGCGCGGTGCCAGCCGAAGGTCCGGGCTGCGGTGGCACTGCCCTTGCGGGCGAGGAGGAGTGCGACGAGTCCCATCGACATTCCGACGACGTCGGTCAGCATGTGTCCGGCGTCGGCGAGCAGCGACAGCGAGTTGACGGTCAGGCCGACGACGACCTCGAGGACCAGGAACGCGAGGAGGATGACGAGAGCGATCACCATGCGGCGGATCCGCCCCCGGGACGGGCCTACCTCACCGGCACCTGGTGTGTGGCCGTGCGAATGTCCGTGACCGACTCCCATAGGTGAGCCTCCTCCCGAGTTGTGCCGATCATATGCGTACATGCGCATATGTTCAACAGCGTGCTCGGGCGGTCAGAGTTCGGGACGATACGCCGGTTTCTCCACCGTCGGCGGCAGCGTCGCGATGGCCGAGATGCGTTTCAGCCCTGCGACCTGCAGAAGGTCGACGGTCAGAGACCGGATCTGCGCGAAGACGACGGTGGCCGACAGGCCCGCGTTCTCCACCAGTTCCGGTTTCAGGCCGGACGCCACCGACCGCAGCACCCGCGCCGCCTCGGCCTGGTCGGGTTGCTGACCGGGGTCCGCGAGCGCCATCTGCCGAAGGGTTTCCAACGCGTGGGCGAGCTTCTCCACCTGGTCGACGAGCCGCGGGTTGAGGATCTCGTCGTCCCGCACCAGCGTGAGCGACCGCCGCGCGAGAACCCGGATGTTGCGCAGCGCGTTGTCGAGTGGGTCCGCGGCTGCGGTGAGGCGCTCGAGTCTGCCCCGGGTGTTCCAGTACAGCGGCGAGATGCGGCTGATCTCGCGGCCACCCGCCAGGTGGGTCCGCAGCGTGTCGATGGACGCCTGCGTCGCCCGCGCCTTCCGCAGCGCCTCCTCGATGGGCTTGTCGTCGTTGGCCACCAACCCGTCGGCCACCAACTGCATCACCTCGGACGCCGTCCCGAGAACGTTCGCGGCGTACTTGCGCGCCCGCCCCACGGGATGCGTGGGAATCAGCGCGACGACGGCGATCCCCACCAGACCACCGGTCAGGGCGTCCACCATGCGGTTGATCCCGGCGGCACCGCCGGGAGGCAGCAGCGTCGCCACGAGCACCGCGGAGTTGCCCGCCTGCATCGAGAAGATCGGGCCGCTGTTCAGCAGCACCGCCGCGGACATCGCCAGTATGACGACGAGAGTGATCTGCCAGGCGCCACTTCCGATGACGGAGACGATGAGGTCGCCGACCCCGATCCCGATCGTGACACCGGCCACCAACTCGACAGAACGACGCAGGCGGGCGCCGAGCGACAAGCCCAGCGACACCACCGCGGCGATGGGAGCGAAGAACGGCGTCGGATGACCGATCACCACCGTCGCCACCCACCACGCGGCACCGGCCGCGATCGCGCACTGCAGGATGGGCAGCGCCGACACCCGCAACCGGTGAACCGAGGTCCTCAGCCCGTCCCGGCCACGGACTTTCGCTGTACCGAGGGCGTTAACTGACGCCAAGCGCTTCGGCGGCTCGGGGATCGCAGTCCTCGAGCAGGTCGAGGCACCGCGCGTACTCGTCCGTTTCGCCGATCGCCTTCGCCGCCTTCGCCAGGACGGCGACGCAGCGGAGGAAACCGCGGTTGGGTTCGTGGGCGTAAGGAACCGGGCCGAAACCCTTCCAGCCGTTGCGACGCAGCTGGTCCAGGCCACGGTGGTACCCGGTGCGCGCGTAGGCGTAGGCCGTGATGGTCTGGTCTGCGTCGAGGGCGGCCTCGGCCAGGTAGGCCCATGCGATGGATGCGGTGGGATGGGCGGCTGCCACGGAAGCCGGATCCTCGTGGTTCAACAGGGCCGACTCGGCCTCGTCGTCCCCGGGAAGCAGCGTGGGCTGTGGTCCGAGAAGGTCACCGAAAGACGTCATGCGCCTATTGTGCCCCCGCCGCGGAGCCGTCAGTGCGTCGGCCCGCGTCCGCGACGCGCCCTCTCGTGGTCTCCGATGACTCGCGATGTCGTTAGGCTGCCTCCAACGTTCATTTCTCTGCAGACCGAGGGGCAGCGCGTGCAGGACCCGAAGAAAGACGATCCGACTCAGAAGCCGGCCACGGACGCACCGTCCGGCCCGGCTGCGGCCGACACCACCGCAGGCAAGGCCGCCGACGCGACCGCGAAGCCTGCGAAGTCCTCCCAGCCCGCGCCGGAGGCAAAGTCCTCGCCCGAGCCGAATCCCCCACAGAAGAAGGCCCCCGAGAAGGCGGCGGAGAAGCCCGTCGAGCCGCAGTCCGAGCTGCCCAAGCCCCCGGCGCCCCGCCCGCGGGCGGAAGCACCTCGAGCCGGCGCGGCTCCCGGAGCGAAGCCGGAGGAGAAGGCATCCGAGGCGGCCACCACCGCGATCCCCACGCAGACGGGTGGACGGGCCGCACCCGAGGCCGCGACGGTGCAGATGCGCCGCACCCCGAACACGCAGAACCAGCAGAGCCAGCAGGGCCAGGCGAAGGCGCCGTCCGGCGACGAGACGGTCGCGATCCCGGTGACCAGACCCGCCGTCCCGTCGACACCGCCGCCACCCCGGCCGGCACCCCAGGCGAACCGGCCTCAGCAGCCGCAGAACGGTCGGCCCGTTCCCCCGCCGCCCGCTCCCCCGCGGCCGGCGCCCGCACCGCCGAAGGCCGCACCGCAGCGGGTGCTGCCGCCGCAGCAGAGCGCGCCGAAGCGCGTCGCCGCAGCCGAGAAGCCCTCGAAGAAGCACGGGAAGGCGTGGCTGTTCGCCGCGATCGCCGCCGGCGTGATCGTCGTCGCCGCCATCGCGGTCGCCGGGATCGTGGTCTACAACAACAACCAGGCCGAGAATGCACCCGAAGCTCAGGTGCAGGGAACGATCGACACGTTCGTCGCCGCTCTCACCCAGGGTGACCTGGCGACGCTGCGCACCAGCACGTGCGGCAGCCTCGCCGAGTACTACCAGGGCATTTCCGATCAGGACTTCGCCGAGGTCCACCAGGTCGCCGTGACGCAGCAGAACATTCCCGTGGTCGGCGGCGTCGACGCGGTGCAGATCACCGGTGACACGGCCATCGCCCAGGTGAAGGCCCACACGGCCGCCAACCCGGCCGAGCAGTCGTGGCGCACGTTCAACCTCGAGAAGGTCGACGGCACCTGGAAGATCTGCGACCCCCGATAAACGAGCGCAGCAGGTGGCCGACCAGGTGCTGTTCGTCGACAACGGTGTCGTGCTCGAACGCGGCACCCCGAAGGACGTACT
>NZ_WXYH01000113.1:0-7197 GCF_009872365.1 Rhodococcus sp. T7 | reverse complement strand
ATGCCTTCGTCACCTCCTCCATGAAATCCTTCGTCGAGTGACCGGCTGATGATTGATTCATGTCACATCCTGTTCTTGACTATGGAATTCGGGAAAACCATTGATCGCAGAGAATGCGCGGTGCGGAGTCCTATCTCCCCTCGAAGCGTGGAGCACGCCGCTCGACGAACGATCGCGGTCCCTCGACCGCGTCCTCGGTGCCGAAGACCCGCCCGGCGAGTTCGGCCTCGATGCCGAACGGCGTTTCCATCGCGGCCCCCTTGACGACGATCTCCTTCGTCGCGCGTGTCGCCAACGGTCCGGCCGCGCAGATGCCCTCAGCGAGCCGCAACGCCTCGTCCTGCAGATCGGCAGCCGGAACGACACGGTTCACCAGTCCCACCTCGCGCGCCCGGTGGGCGTCGATGGGAGCCCCCGTAAGGAGCATCTCCATGGCGACGGCCCACGGCACCTGGCGCGCGAGCCGCGACACGGTGCCGCCCGCGCCGACCAGCGCGAGCCGTGTCTCGGGAGTCGCGAACGTCGCGTGCTCGGCGGCAAGACGAATATCCGTTCCCAGCAGCAGCTCCATGCCGCCCGCGACGCAGGCCCCGTTGACCGCGGCGATGATCGGGGTGTAGACGTCGGAGAAGATTCGTTTGCTCGGATCGGGGATCACCGCGCCCAGGTTGCCGCCGGTCAACGTGGGAATGAACTCCTCGAGGTCGGCGCCCGCACAGAATGCGCGATCTCCGGTACCCGTCAGGACGGCGACGCGGATGCGGTCATCGGCGTCGATCTCCCCGAACACATCTCCGAGCCGTTCGAACATCTCGGCGCTGATCGCATTGCCGACCCGTGGCCGGTTGAGGCGCACGACGCAGATCCCGTCGGACTGCTCCACCACGATCGAGTCGGAGACACCGTCCACAACGCTCACACTCATTTCACTCCGATCTTCCTGCGTCGTCCGGGACTTCGGGGAACGTCGGCCGCTGCCGGATCATCGCGGCCCCTTCCATGGACAGCACCCGTGTGTCGCCTCGATCGAGCAGTCCCTGCCACGTGACGACGGCGCGTCCGTCGGCGCGCAGGCGCACCGTGCGGATCACCATGCTGCCGGTCAACGTGTCCCCCGCGTACGCGGGAGCGTGCAGCCTCATCTCGTCGAAACCGAGGCCCGCGACCATCGCCGTCCGATGGAGCACGGCCTCGAACTCGAGAACCTGAAGGATGGCCAGCACGTGCAACCCGCTGGCCACCAAACCACCGAACTCGGACTTCGCCGCCGCATCGCGGTCCAGATGGAATGGGAACGGATCCCATTTGCGCGCGAACTCGACGATCTCCTCTTCGCTGACGAACCGGCATCCCAGCGGAATACGCTGCCCCGCTGTGAAATCGTCGGCATAGACCGTGGCACTCTCCGCGACAGTCGGTCGCGCAATGTGTCGTCCTGTGCTCTGCATCGACTCAGCGTTTCGCCGTCTCGTACATTTCGTCGATGATCGCGGCGTACTTGTTCATGATGGATGCCCGCTTGAGCTTCATCGTCGGCGTGAGCTCGTCCCGACCCGGCACCCAGTCGCCCTCGAGGACGCGGTAACTCTTGATCTGCTCGGGCCGGGACAGGCCGGAATTCGCCCGTGCCACCGCATCGTCCAGCTCGGCCTTGACGATCGGGTGGTCCAGTAGTTCGGACCCCTCGTCCGCCGCGACGCCGTTCGCCCGGGCGAACCGAAGCACCTCGTTCGCGTCGAGCACCAGGAGCGCGACGTTGTACGGGCGCCGGTCTCCCACCACCACGACGTGGTTGACGAGACTGGTGGCCCGCGCGAGCGCACCCTGGATCAGCGTCGGCGACATGTTCTTGCCTGCCGAGTTGATGATGATGTCCTTCTTGCGGTCGACGATGCGGAGATAGCCGTCGCCGTCGACCCGTGCGACATCACCGGTGTGCAGCCAACCGTCCCGGTCGATCGCCTCCGCGGTGCGTTCGGGCATGCCGCGGTAGCCGCGCATCACGTTCGGGCCCTTGAGAAGAAGCTCGCCGTCCTGCGCGAGCCGGACGGTCACCCCGTCCAGCGCGGGGCCGACCGTGCCGAACCGGACCCGGGAGGGCGGGTTGGCCGTGCAGACCGCCGACGACTCGGTCATGCCGAACGCCTCCCCCATCGGGACACCGAGGGCGTGGAAGAACTCGACCATCTCCGAGTCGACCGGCGCGCCGCCGACGATCGACGCCGAGATCCGATCGAGCCCGACCTGCCTTCTGAGATTCCGGAGCAATTCCGCTTCATCTGCCGTGAAGTCGAAGTCGGGGCGATCGAGGCCGGCCGCGAACGCTTTCTGCTCCGCGCGGACCCGTTCGATCCCCAACTCGATGACGCGCGTGATCTCATTCCTGCGCTCCACGTCCACCTCACCCGCGACCGAATTGTCGATGTCGGCGCGCAGCTTCTCCCAGACTCGCGGTGTGGATGCGAAGAAACTCGGACGCACGTCTTTCAGGTCGGCGAGAATCCGGGCCGGGTCGGCGCAGATGCTGACGCTGAATCCCAGCATCATCGCGACGTAGTGGTCCATCATTCTCGCCATCGCGTGCGCCATCGGCAGGAACGACAGCTGGTTGGCTCCCTGCGGGATCTCCATCCGTTCGACGAAGGTCCGCATGGCGAACGTGATGTTCGCGTGGGTCAGTTCAACGCCCTTGGGGTCACCTGTCGTGCCGGCCGTGTACACCAGGGTGGCGACGTCGTCGGGCGAGACGCCGGCTGCGACCGCCTCCAGATCGAAACCGGCGTCGGTCTCGCCCGCCAGGGTGTCCCAGTCGGTCAGGGAGTGCGGCTCCGAGGACATGACGACAACCCTGTCGACGAAGGCACTCAGTTCGGCCGCGCGCTCCGCGAACGCCGCCTCCGTGAACACCGCCCGGGTACCAGAGTTGTTCAGCACGAAGCGCATGGCTTCGAGAGAGGCACTGTTGTAGAGCGAGAAGCTGGTGATTCCCAGGTGGAGGGCCGCCGAGTCGACGAAGTGGAATTCTCGCCTCGAGGTGAAGAGCAACGCGATGGTGTCGCCGCGGCGCAACCCCAGACCCGCTAGCACCGCCGCCGCCGTTCGCACCTGTTCGGCGTACTGCGCCCAGGTCATGGCGGGGATCTCGTCGGTCGCGTGGAACGCGACCTCGTCAGGGCGCTCCCGAAGCGTGAGCTGAAATGCCTCGGGCAGTGTGCTCGCGTAGAGGGCCTTCGGTCGGTCCTCCTGCATGGTCATGGCTGGTCCTTTCAGCAAAACCCGAAATCGGTTGGCTCGAAATGAAAGAGGTACGGTTTGTCAGACCGCGGTGGCGCGCTCACCCAGGTGCTCCTCGAGTGCCGCGGCCACGTCCTCGGCCGTCCACGTATCGCGACCGACACCGCGCTCGGGGAAGCTGGGCAGGTTCATCACCTTGAGATCACGCTTCTCGAGGCGCAGCACGCGACCGGTGAACGCGACGCGGTCGCTCATCAGGTAGACCGCCAGCGGTGCGATCTCGTCGGGCGACGGAAGTGTCGAATAGTCGATCCCCGCAATGGGATTGGACTCCAGCATCGGGGTCCGTGCGCTCGGCGCGATCGCATTGACCTTGATCCCGTGGCCCTGCAGATCCACGGCCCATCCGTACGTGAGGGACGACACCGCGCCCTTCGTCGCCGCATACGCGCTCGTGCCGGATCGACCGAGATGCGCGGTCGAGGTGACGTTGACGATCCGGCCGCCGCCCGACCCGACCATGGCCCGCGCGGCGTGGAGCCCCACGAACGCCGAGCCCAGAAGGTTCGTCTCGACCAGCGCGCGATAGTCGGCTTCGGTATCGTCGAGCACGTCGCCCATGTGCATGATCGCGGCGTTGTTGACCAGCGCGTCGATCGTGCCGAAGCACTCGACACAATGCCCGACGAGCGCCGCCGCCTCGTCCCAGTTCGCGATCGATCCGACGTACGGTTCGGCCCTGCCTCCGGACGCGCGGATCTCGGCGACAACGCTCTGCGCGCCGTCCCGGTCGATGTCGTTGACCACCACGGCCGCACCCGCGGCAGCCGCCGCGAGGGCATAGCTCCGGCCGAGTCCCCCTCCCGCACCGGTGATCACGACTGCCTGGTTCTTCAACATTCCCACGAGGGAGAGCTCCTTCTGGTCAGATGGTGGCCGGCTGCGTCGCGTGCCGGTCCGTGCTGCCGATCGGGGCACCCCACGACGCGGTCAGCTCTCGCCAGTCGCCGTGCCGTGCCGGACTCGACGGCGTGCCGGACGGTGTCTTGCCGAACCGCGGCGCCGGCGCCGGTTGTACCACACCGGCAACCGAGAGGATCGTCGACCGGGCCTTGATGTGCTCGTGCTCGGCGGCCTCCGAGAGGCCCAGCACGGGAGTGCAGCAGGCGTTCGTGTCCTGGAACAGCTCCGTCCACTCCTGACGCGTCCGGGTCAGGAAGAGCGCCGACAATTCGCCGGCGAGGGCGTTCCAGTTCACGGGGTCGAGACGCTCCGCCTCGCCCATGCTCTCGATGCCGGCCCGTGCGGCGAACTCCTCGTAGAAGGGTTGCTCGAGTGCCCCGAGTGCCATGTACTTGCCGTCGGCCGTCTGGTACGTGCGGTAGAACGGTGCCCCACCGTCGAGCAAGTTGCTGCCACGCTCGGCGCGCCACCGTCCGGCATTGCTCAGGCTGAAGTAGAGCGTGGACAGGACGGTCGCCCCGTCCACCATCGCCGCGTCGACGACCTGACCCACTCCCGATCCGGATGCCTCCCATACGGCCGCAAGCAGTCCCATGGCCAGGAGCATGCCGCCACCGCCGTAGTCGCCTACGTAATTCAGCGGCGGAAGCGGGGCCGATCCGGACTCCCCGATCATGTCGAGGGCTCCGGTCAAACCGATGTAGTTGATGTCGTGCCCCGCGGTCTGGGCGAGCGGACCGTCCTGGCCCCATCCCGTCATCCGCCCGTAGACAAGCTTCGGGTTGCGCTCCCGCATCTCTTCCGGACCGAGGCCGAGACGCTCCATGGCCCCCGGGCGGAAGCCCTCGATCACGACGTCGGCCCGCTCGATGACCGCGATCAGGTCGGCGCGGGCCGCCGGGTCCTTGAGGTCGAGTTCCCACACGGTCCTGTTCCGCTCGATCAAGTCGAGCGGCGGCGGGTCGACAGGCCCCGCCTTCGTCTTCCGCGGGCGCTGCACCCGGAGCACCTCGGCGCCCAAGTCGGCCAGGAGCATCGCGCCGAAGGGCGCCGGGCCGATCCCTGCGAGCTCGACCACTCGCAGGCCCGCCAGTGGGCCTCGTGGGCGTACTCCGCTGTTGTCCATCTTCACGTCACTCCAGTCTTCGACAGCTGGGAATCGGGGGCGGCCTTGCTCACCGAAGCAGATGGGAGCACGAATTCTCCGTTTCTGCATGTTCCGAAGTTCTCACGAAATGCCGGTCGGCAGAACGTCGAACCCGCTCGATCAAGCGTGCCGGGGGTTCGGGATTAATTTTGAGAGTACTTTGCTCATATCCCTCAGTCAAGCAATTTCTGTGATCTGTTTCACCGGAACCACGGCCGGGTGCGATCGCCGCAATCACTTGGAAAGACCGTTGTCAGTACGACTTCGGGAGTCCCAGCGAGTGCTCGGCGACGAAGTTCAGGACCATCTCCCGGGACACGGGAGCCACCTGGATCAGACGCGCCAGCCACCACATGTCGGTCAATCCGTACTCCAGCGCGAAGCCGTTTCCGCCGTGCACCTGAATGGCGCTGTCGAGGCAGTGGACGCCGGCCTCGCCGGCGAGGTATTTCGCCATGTTCGCGGTCTCCCCCGCCGACAATCCGGCGTCGTAGAGCCGGGCAGCCTTCTCCATCATCAAGCGGGCCGACTCCAACTCGACCTTCGCCGCCGCCAACGGGTGCGCGACGCCCTGATGTGTGCCGATCGGCACACCCCACACCTCACGCTCGTTGACGTACCGGGCAGCCTTGTCCAGTGCGTAGCGGCCGATCCCCACGCAGAACGCCGCACCGAGCACGCGCTCGGGGTTGAGACCGTCGAACACGGCCCGGAATCCCCGGTGCAGCTCGCCGACCAGCCGGTCGGCCTCGAGCGTCACGTCGTCGAAGAACAACGTCCACTGCTTGTCCGGCGCCTGCAGGGCTGTCGGAACCAGCTGCCGCGTGAGCCCGGGCGCGTCGCTGTCGACGATGAAGAGCGACAGTTGCCCCTTGCCGGTCTTCTCGTCCGTCCCGGTCCTGGCCACGACCAGAATCGCGTCGGCACCCTCGACGCCGGAGATGAACGTCTTCGTGCCCGACAGCACGTACCTGCCGTCGACGACGCGGGCGGAGGTGGACACCCCCTGCGAGTTCGATCCCGCATCCGACTCGGTGAGCGCAAACGAGAACTTGAGTTTTCCGGTGGCGAGGCCCCGCAGCCACCGCTCCTTCTGCTGGTCCGTGCCGTGCTTGGCGAGGATGCTGCCACCGATCGACTGCGAGTAGACAAGCAACTGGAGCGGACATCCTGCCGCGGCCAGCTCCTCGGCGACGATGGCCAGCTGCCAGAGTCCACCGCCACCGCCCCCGTACTCCTCCGGCAGGCTGACGCCCAGGAAGCCGAGGGCGGCGAGCTCGTCCCAGAGTTCGTCGACCGGCAGTCCCTGGCGCGTCTTCTCCATGAAGTAGTCATGGTCGAACTTCTTGGCCACGTCGGCTACCACCTGACGCAGCGCGGTCTCATCCTCCGACGGAACCAGGCTAATTGCGGGCATATCGTTCGCCACTTGTCTCCCCTTCTCCGCTCCAGCGCGACACGGTCGCCGATCTCGGGCCCGGCCGGGCCGCTCGCATCGTCACGACCGAGAACGTTCGTTTACCTAATGACGTTAGCACCGGTTCCGGTCCGGCGCCAGATCCATCCGGATCCGATCAAGGAATGGAGTTATCCGATGGAAAGTCGCTGCTGAGCCAGGGATACGAAGCAGTGCCCCGAGACCGTCGAAGGTTACGAACCTTTCCGAGAACGTTCGTTTACTGAAGGTCGTCGGTCGTGCTACCTTGGTGTTCCACCACGGGACATCGTGGTGCTCACTTTTACCACCGGGAGACGAGAGATATGGGCTACCCACTTCCCAAGGGCAATTCGTTGCGGGGGCCGTTTCAGCCGATGCGTTTCGAGGCGACGGTCGAGGAGTGCATTGTGACGGC
>NZ_WXYH01000112.1:0-7461 GCF_009872365.1 Rhodococcus sp. T7 | reverse complement strand
TGGCGTCCCACCTCGACATCCCTCCTGGCTCTCCTAGAACCATTGTCCGGGGTGTCCACTCAAAGGGTGCAGCCTCAAGGTGGCGGTCCTGGGGTGGCTGGCGGAACATCACTCGTCCAGGAGGCCTAGCTGACGGCGTGCACGTGGGTGGGACTACGCGCTGACCCGCCGAACCCGGGACCGACATCTTGGCCCGCACGATCGTCGCGCGGGGGCTGCATGACGAGTGCCGGCACGGATGCACTGAACTCGCGCTGATGCTGGTCGACGGACGGAAAGCGACCGACGCTGATGGTGGTGCGGTCGGCGCCGCGATGCCGACGGGTGGGCCCGAGAGAGGGTGCTCGCCTCGTTCGGTCACGATTGTCGATCTGACATTGGGATAGCGCGGCGACGTACGGGCTGACGCCAGCTGATCGGAGTGAGCTCCCGCGGTTTCTCGGCCGGCGCGCGCCCCACTGTTGTCGCGAGGGGTGGCCGTCCCGGTGCCTGTTGCTCATCGCGGTGTTGTGTCGAGTTTTCTCCACTCGTGTGTACGGTGCCGCAGTCGGTTTCGGGTGAACCGTGTGTGAGTGCGGTGCGGAAGAGAATGATGCCGGCTGGGGGTGACCACACTCCGAATGCGGTGGCACGGCCACGACGGTGTTCTCCGGGCTGCTGGGGATGTGGCCGGCGGGCGGACTTCGCGAGGTAAGGTTCGGTGCCGCTGTGGCCCGAGTCCGGGAGGCGCTGCACCGCCGGAATTGCGGCACAGTCTTCGGTGAGAAGGCGGTGGGCCGTCAGGCGCACACCACACCCTGCTCGGCATCGTGAACACCGAATTCGACAATATCGACAACTTCAATGCCGCAGTTGCCGACGCGATTTCGGGATTTCGGTGGAGAATGGTCCCTGTCGGGTTGAGTCGTGCTCGTCCTGCATGAAGCTCGGTGCGATGTGATTTGAGCTCGACGAGGATCGTGTGTGGTCTGCCCACATGGACAATGTCTTGAGACGTTGAATTGTTAGTTCGGTGAGCTTCCTCCTTTGCGGGACGAGCCTGCCGTTACTGTGTGCGTTCGACGATTGCCCTGACGTAGAAGGAGAGCACGATGGCGGTATCACCGAGAATTTCCCAAGGTTCGGCGAAGGGGACAACCAAGGAGATCCGCGAGTGGGCGATCGGCGAGGGTCGCGAAGTGTCACCCCGCGGCCGGATCTCGGCCGAGATCGTGCAAGCTTTCCGTGACGCTCAGGCGACGAAGGCTCAGGCAAAAGCGGCGCCGGCGAAGAAGGCGGCCGCGAAGAAGATAGTCGAGGGGAAGGCTCCCGCGAAGAAAACGGCCGCCAAGAAGTCTCCGGCGAAGACGACCGGGCCGAAGAAGACGGCTGTGAAGAAGGCGACTGTGAGGAAGTCGCCGGCGAAGACGGCAGGGGCGAAGTCGACGGCCGCGGAGAAGATTGTCGCCACGAAGGTACCGGCGGTGGACAAGGCTCCGGCGGTGACGACGACCAAGGATATTCGCGAGTGGGCGATCGGAGAGGGTCGCGAAGTGTCTCCCCGCGGCCGGATTTCGGCCGAGATCGAGCAAGCTTTCCATGACGCTCAGGCAACGAAGGCTCAGGCAAAAACGGTGCCGGCGAAGACGACAGGGCAGAAGACGACAGGGCAGAAGACGACAGGGCAGAAGACGACAGGGCAGAAGACGGCTGCGAAGAAGACGGCTGCCAAGAAGACGGCCGTGGAGAAGGTCGTCGAGAAGGAGGCTCCGGTGAAGGGAGCGGCGGCGGGTACGGCTCCGGCGAAGACGGCCGCGGAGAAGGCTCCGGCGAAGAAGGCGTCTGCGGGGAAGTCGCCGGCGAAGACGGCTGGGGCGAAGTCGACGGCCGCGGAGAAGATTGCTGCCACGAAGGTTCCGGCGGTGGGCAAGGCTCCGGCGGTGTCGACGATCAAGGATACTCGCGAGTGGGCGATCGGAGAGGGTCGCGAAGTGTCTCCCCGCGGCCGGATTTCGGCCGAGATCGAGCAAGCTTTCCATGACGCTCAGGCAACGAAGGCTCAGGCAAAAACGCTGCCGGCGAAGAAGACGGCCACGAAGAAGGCTCCGGCGAAGAAGGCAGCCGTGGAGAAGGTCGTCGAGAAGGAGGCTCCGGTGGATGGAGCGGCGGCGGGCACGGCTCCGGCTAAGAAGACGGCCAAGGAGATTCGCGAGTGGGCGATCGGGGAGGGCCGTGAAGTGTCCTTCCGTGGTCGGATTTCGGCCGCAATCGTGCGTGCCTTCCATGAGGCTGCGGCAAAGTTGCCGGCTGTGGGCGGCTGAACCGAGTGGTGTCCACTCTTGAGCGTGACCCACCGACTCCGGGTTGCCGGGTTCTCTCAATCCGACGGACGTTCAGTAGCCGAACCCTTGCCTGTCTCTTCGAAGCCAGGCTCACCGAAGATGAGCGCGCCGGTGTCACAGCCATGAACGCGGGCGGACGATCGGTGCGGCTGGTACGGGAGGTTGCTCACGAGCGCTGGTCGACAGTGTGCACCGAGGGGCCGATGGGAGTTCCGCTGGCACCTGCTGGGTGAGCGTCGGTGCCGAGAACTGTCGCCCCGTTTGGCGGGCGGGTGCTGTCTGGTCGGGTCTGTCGTAGGTGGATGCCAGAATGGGCGGCATGAGTTCTTGTGGATGGCGACGCCCGCTTCGGCGGGCGAGGGATGCGGTGCAGCAATCGCCGCCCCGGTCCGTCCTCATTCGAGGGTAGCGGGCCGGGGCGCATGAGCGCTGAAAGGCACCGCCTTGTCCCGTACCGAAGCACATTCTCCTGTCTGGGTTCGTCTTCACCGTGGCGAACTTTCCGTTGAACCGTGGCACGCCGACTGCCATGACGTCTGCGACCTCCCTGACCGGTATCAGGGAGGTCGGGCCTGGTTGTCCGCAACGAACTGCGTCTGGGCACTCGCGTACACGGGCACCGGGATTTGCTCGTGCTCGCTGTGCCACGACGGTGAGGGTCATGCTCGTGATCTCCGTCGCGAGCGTCGCCGTACTGTCCGTCGCCTCGCGGAGGGGCGTCGCCGGTGGGATGCCGGTGACACCACACCCTTCGACGACATTGTTGTCCCGCATCGCAGGCGGGAATGGTGGAAGTGACCAGTAGGCGCCGTGACCTCCGCAGGTATTGATGCAGGAACAGACGCGGCCCGGCGGGTCTTGTATCGGTGCAACCGTGCTGGACCCGGTCGGCTCTCGCCGGTGACGGTGCCCTATCCCGTGGCTATAACCCTAAGGGATTATTTGTATTGGCTCGCAGCGGTTTCGAGGACATGGCCGACACGAGTTCGCACCCCGAGACTGTGCGACGGTGCGGCGCGCCAATGACGCCGAGTGTGCTGACTGGGTTGCCGCTCGCAGGGTCGCCTCGACGGGGCACGCTGGGAGGGGCCGGTCTGTTCGCCCCTGGTTGGGCGCGGCACTTCTCGTCGAGGCGTGCGGCGACCTGTGATGAGCCGGATCACCGGGTGGACCGCGGCGGGACTGTCTTCGCGGATCTCGGTCGATTTCGAGTCTCCGCGGGCGGCCGCACGACGGCATCGAGACCCACGCCGCGAACCGATGCTTCCCCCGCGGCGCCGGAGTACCTCAGGTTGGCAATGCAGTCGTTGCCGGACCCAGTGGGGAGGGTTCGCGGACGTGGAGGGTCTCTTTCGTGGTCTCGGCGCGGGTCAGCTCCCGAAGATGGTTCCGAGTGACCCGGTGCCGGGCAGGGTGGGTGGTGTGGTGGTCGGCGGGTCGGTGGGCGCCGATGTGTTGGAGACGACGGAGACGGTGTCGGATTGGCTGGTGACGTAGGCGTCGGCGCTGTTGGGTGTGACGGCGATGAGTTGGCCGTTCTCGGTGATGGGAACGGTGGCGGTGACGGTTCGAGTGGCGGTGTCTATGACGGTGACTGCGTTGGTGGGGGTGCTGTGGGCGATGTAGGCGGTGTGTCCGTCGGGTGCGACGTCGATGCCGCCGGCGGCTGCCGCAACGGGAATGGTTGCGGTGACACTCCGGGTTGCGGTGTCGATGATGGACGCCGATCCAGTGCTGAACCCGTCCACCCCGGTGACACACAGCGTGGAACCGTTGTCGGTGATGTCGATATCAAGTGGTGATCCGGAGGCAGGGATTCGGGCAGTCACCGCGGCGGTGGGGATGTCGACGACATCGATCGCGTTGCCGGAACTGTCGGTGACGTAGGCGGTTCGACTGTCGGGGGAGACGGCGAGGAACATTGTCGTTCCTCCCAGTGCGAGTGTGCTGCTCACGGTGTTGGTTGCCGTGTCGATGATTGTGAGGTGGCCGTCGAACTGGCTGGCGACGAGAACCTTGGTCCCGTCAGGGGTGATGGTGACGCCGAGTGGGCCGTCGCCGACGGGGATCGTTGCGGTGACGGCGAAAGTGGTTGTGTCGATGACGGAGACGGTGTCGTCCCCGTTGCTGCCGGCGTACACGGTCTGGCCGTTGGGGGAGACGGTGACGCCGACGGGGAAGTTCCCGACCGCGAGGGTGTTGAGGACGGTTTTGGTGGCGGTGTCGATGACTGACAACTGCCCGGCCGCGCCGTCGTCGCCGTGGGTGACGTAGGCCCGTGAGCCGTCCGGGGAGATGGCGATGCCTTCTGCCAGCCCGTTGACCGGGATCGTCGCCGTGACCGCATAGGAGTCGGTCGGAGCCGACCAGACTGTGGGCGCGCAGAGCACGGTCGCAGTGGTGCCGACGGTCGCGCACAAGGCCACGCGCACAAGCGTCCGCGTGGCCTTGTGCCGGAGCAGGGATCGATACGCCGTCATGGGTCCCCCTCGAGTTCCTCGCCCGCCCGATCGCTGACCCGGATCGAGCGTGACGCTACTTCCTTCGCGCCACGTGTTCGCTGCTGGGTGCGCTGACACGCCGACCGGACACGGGCGGCGAGAAGGACGGTGCACCTGTGTCATTCACGCGATATACAACTCGGTACCTCGCGTAGACCGACGTTCATCGGTGAATGGAAGGCGCAGTGATCTACCGTTCGAGTGGTTGCGCGTCCGCTATTGCGGATACGTTGTGACGACGCAGCGGTGGCGCCGTACACTCGCCGCATGACAACGGCCCCAGATCCATTCGCGACGCTGACGATGGATGGTGAGCAGTTCGAAGATGGTCGCCTTCCGGTGCGTGCTTTAGCGGAGCTGCAACGGTACGTCGCCATCGTCCTGCGTGCAGCTGAGCTGAAGTGGCTGGATGCAAACCCCGGGAAGGAACTTCCCGAGGACTTTCACGACTCATTCGAGCTGACGATTGCTGAGGTCAGACCCGGCAGTGCTACCTCGGTGCTTGAAAGACCTCAGACTTCCGTTTACGACTCGTACTACGAGGAGGGACGGCTCGATTTTGAGGCTGCCTTGAATGAGGTCCTGAACGATCAATCGCCTGACCTATGGCATCCACTGGTGGCAACAGAAGAATTTGGCGAATTCGGCTCGTCGCTTGACGATGGGGAATTTATGTCAGTCCCGGTCGCCAATGATTCTAATTCCTCGCTCAGAGTAACCCCGTCCTCGTATCAGAATAAAATACGCACCGCACATAAGGCTGCGACGAGCGTGAGTCTACCGCCGACTCTGGCGATCGAACGCAGAAAAGAGTCGGGATGGGTGGTAGCCCGACTGGTTGCGTTGAATGGACTTGAATCCAAATTCACTCTTCTGCTTGACGGCAGGGAGGTGAATGGAAAGTTCAAAGAACCCGAAATATTCGACGATATGAAGGCGGTCCTTGGAACGAGCGAAAAGTCGCCCGTGGTGAGGATTTTCGGGCGACTGAGCTTTGTTGGTGAGGATATCTCCAGGATTCTCGAAGCAACCAAAGTTCAGGTGCTTGAGGTGGATGGCGAGCCGTGGTCTGGCCGGTTCATCGAGCTTGCGCAACTATCCGAGGGCTGGAACGACGAGGCGCGAAGCAGCGAAGCTGTTGCTTTTTCTGCGATCGATGGTGCACGCGAAATATTGCGTCACGTCGCGAAGATAGGCCGCGAGATTCCTGGGATCTATCCATCAGAGGATGGCGGAGTGAGTTTGGAATGGGCATCGCCCCAAAGGGTGATTACGATCGAAGTGTCGCCGGACGGCGTCTATGAGATGAACAGATACTCTCGCGACGGCGAATCCTCTGCCGTTGAGCCAACAGAGAATCTTGACGGGGTCAAGAAGTTCATTGATGATACGGATGTGGAGGCGGTTCGTGGCTGAGGATTTTTCTCCCCTAATCGAGGGTGAGTTCATAATCGATCCAGGCGACACCGTTGCGGATGATGAACTCCTCTATCGCCAGATCCCCGCACATCTCTGGGATGCGAAAAAGGCGCTGCCGGGAGTTGGAGCGTTCGGCCCGCTGGACGCAGACCGAGGCGCACCGTCCTTTTCCCGCAGCTCCATCGTGACTGCCGCTCAGAGTTTCGAATGGCACAACGGGAACGCACCAAGCACTTCATTGTCTGTATGGGCGTGTTCGGTTGCTGAAGTGGCTAAGGCGGGCACGCGAGCCATCGACGACAGGGATGCCCCTCTCGAAGCGGGAAAGAAGCGGGCACCTGGTCACGCATACATCGACTATCGACATCTCGAAAAGAGTGAGAAGAAGCAGGTTCGAGCGCACTTGCTGATGTGCGCTCTCGACCGTGAGCAGCGTCATCCCTAGGTTTCTGCTTGATCCGCACTGGCGCTCCTAGCGGATTTCCTTGTTTGCGCTCGTTCGTAGATTTCCTCGGTATGCCGGAAGACTTGCGGGATCGGACACCCCTCGGGTGGAGATCAGCTGATCCCCGCGGCGAAGGTGTTTGCTGTGCACACCGGCGAGCCGCAGCTGCGCGCCGGGCTTCTGCACCTTCCAACCCGTCGTCGACGGCGGCGCCTGCCCCTGGGCGCTGAACTGCCAGGGCTGCGACAAATTCGTCCTGTCCGGGGCGGACCCGCTGTATTGGAGGCGTAAACGCGAGCAATGGGGACAACTCGCCGAGGGCGCCCCCGACGATGCGACCGCTAATTACCCGTACCAGCACTTCGCGCCTACTGCCCGCGCCATCGACGGACTCGAGAACGCCCTGGCAGGGCTCGGCCTGCTCGACCAGGCTCTCGCGCTGGACCTGCGCAAACCCCAGGACTACTTCCACCGCGTCTGGTCCACCGCCTTCCGCGCCACCGACCTCACCAACACCGCGATCGCCGACAACGACGAAACCGAGGGAGAAGCCTGCGCATGAGCAGTAGCCAAGCCCCATCCCAGATTCGCACCGCCGCCGCGACGCCCAAGCCGCCGTCGACCGCGTCCACCTTGCCATCACCCGGCTACACCGAGAACGAACCCCGGTGACCACCGCCGCAGTCGCCCGCCGCGCGGGCTTCTCTGAACTAAGGATTATGGTGCGTTTGTGAGGTTTTCGGACGTTGCGTGTTCGGCACGCCGAGGTTGACGG